>JALZNY010000167.1 GCA_030857525.1 Actinomycetota bacterium | reverse complement strand
GGACGAGCACTTCGGTGGTTGGCGGCGATGGTGCCCCACCGGCGGTGGCGCGAAAGGCGAGGACGACCGCGTCGGTCCCGTCGAGGCGGGCCTGGGCCACGTAGGACAGCAGACCGAGGCCCGGGTCCCGCTCCCGGGCCATCTCCTCGCATCGGGGCTCGGCGGCGCCCGAAGCTAGCGCCTCCGACGCTGGCGCCTCCGGGACGTCCCGGTCGGGGGCAGCGGCTTCGGGCCGGGCCATCTGATCCGCGACCTGGGGTTGCTCGATGTGGCGTTCTATACGGCCGGCCAGAGCGTTGAGGTCGTCTCGCTCGATGTCCCCCAGGTCGCCTCCGAGGATGGGAGCCTGAGCCGTGGAGTCCTCGGCGACTCCCGCCGCCCCTTGGAGCTCGGAGCCATCCTGGAAGCGGCCCAAGAGGGGCACGGCCACGGCGAGGACGACGACACCGGCCGCAGCCAGGGCCCAGCTCGCCCTGCGGTCCCGAGGACGACGCCGGCCGGGCCGACGGGTGGCTATCGGCGTTACGACCTCGTCGTGGCCCGCCACCGGTGCTGGCCCGACGTCTGCGGCGTCAGTGGCGCCCAGGGCCACGGCGACCATCGCCGCCCGCCGCCCGTCGTCGGCGGGCTCCACGGGGGTGGCTACCGCCACCGCCACCCGCCTGAGGCGCTCCAGGCGAGCCGAGCACCGGGCGCACGAGTCAGCGTGGTCCTGTTCGCCGGCGCTCGCCTCCCCGTCGAGCACCGCGTTGAGCGCCTCGTCGTCGAGGTGAGAGGGAACGCGCTCCTCACCCATGGGACCCGCCGGAGGTTGTCGTCGCGTCGCCATCGTCGGAGGTTGGACGTCGCTCGACGGCCGTAGGGTTCCCGTGGTCGAGCAGCGTGACCAAGCGGGCCCGGCCTCGGGAGATCCGGGAGCGGACGGTGCCGGCGGGGATGTCGAGGATCTCGGCGATGCCGGCGTAGTCGTACCCGCACAGATCTCGCAGGACCACCGCAGCCCGGACCTCGGGCGCCAACGTGGCCAGGGCCGCATCGAGGTCGAGCCGGTCGACAACACCAGCGGCGAGGTCGGGGCCAGCGCCGAGTTGGTTCACCGCCGGCCCGTTCCCCACGGGGCCCGTCCCCACCGGGGCGGCGGCCTCGGGGTCGGCCCAGGGCGCGGGCCGGCGGGAACGACGGCGCAGCTCGTCGAGGCAGGCGTTGGTGGCCACCCGATGGGCCCAGGTGGCGAAGGCCGACCGACCGTCGAAGGCTCCCAGGCCTCGTACCACGGCGATGAGCGCCTCCTGGGTGGCGTCGTCGGCGTCGGCGTCGTTCCCGCACATCCGGCGACAGAGTCCCCTCAGCCGGCCGAAGTGGCGATCGAGCAGGGTCTCCAGGGCGGCCCGGTCACCAGCTTGGGCAGCTCCCACGAGGGCGCGGTCGTCGTCACCGGATCGGGTCCGTCCTCGGCCAGCAGCGGACCGTGGGGTGGCGGCGTCGGGGGCGGCGACGATGGAGGTGAGGCTACTGCTCGATCACAGACCGCCGGGCGCGCCTCATCTGGCCCACCGCTTGCTCAGGCCAGCACCTCGACCTCGCCGATCGCGGCGGAGACCCGGGGGCCGACGCTGCCATCGCCCAGGTCAGTGATCCACAACAAGACCGCGCCGCCGGTCGCTCCGCCGAGGTCGAAGGTGACGTCGCCGTCGATGCCCTCCTCGGTGGACACCGCCTCGCCCCACTGAGCGAGGGAGGGGACGGGCTGGTCGGCCACGTACACCGATGCCGCCCAGCCCTGGGTCGGCGAGGCGACCTGGATCTTGTTCAGCTCGGCCACTTCGCCCAGGGTGAGGACAACGCCAACACCGGGCTTGATGCCCCCGAGGTCGCGGCTGCGGTACTCCTCGGTGGTCCACGCCGTGGCCGGCTCGTCGTCGAGGAGCGCAGCCAACTCGTCGTCGTGCTCCTCTCCGGAGCCCGGAGGGGGGTCGAACGAGGCGGTGCTGGTGATGGGGACGGCCCTTTCGGCGCTGCCACCGGGGCGACGCTCATCCACGGCGTCGAAGAGCCCCTGGCCCATCTCGGTGCGGCTCAGGAGCACGCCGACAACTCCCAGAGTGGCGGCAATCACCACGATGAGCGCGGCCGGGACCAGCCAGGGCCGTTCGCTCTGGGCAAAGCGGGGCGGCGGACGGCGGCTGGCCGAATCCCGACCCTGGGGCCGAGCCTCAGCCCGGCGGTCGGGTCGCTCGGGTCGCTCGGCTCGCGGTTCGGGGGAGGGCCACGGGTCGGGCGAGCCCCACGAGGTGGCGTCGCCTCCGATCCCGGCCGCGGTGCGGTCGTCGAGTGGCTCCACCTTGCGCAGGTCAACCTGCTCCAGCGCTGATCGCAGTGCCGCGGCCGAGGAGTAACGGTCGCCCGGTCGACGGGCCATGGCCCGGACCACGATGTCCTCCAGGCCCCGGGGGATGCCGGCTCTGACCTGGCGCAGGCGCAGCGGCTCCGAGGTGAGACGGGCGATGGCGGTGGTGGTGGCGTTGTCGCCTTCGAAGGGGGGGCGCCCGCACAGCATCTCGTACAGCACGACGCCCAGGGCGTAGACGTCGGAGCGGGCGTCGATGGGCCCACCCTCGACCTGTTCGGGCGACAGGTACTTGGCCGTGCCCACCACCTGGCCCACCTCGGTCAGGTCGGCCCCACCCTCGGCCGCCTTGGCGATGCCGAAGTCGGCCACCAGCACCCGGCCATCGTCGGAGAGCAGGATGTTGCCCGGCTTGACGTCGCGGTGCACGAGCCCGTTGCCGTGGGCATGGTCGAGGGCGTCGGCCACCTGGGTGGCGATGGCGATGGCGCTTCGGGGATGCAAGTGCCCCTGGTCGTCGAGGAGGTGGCGCAAGGTGGTGCCCCGGACGAGCTCCATCACGATGGCCTCGACGTCGCCCTCGCTGCAGGTGTCGTAGATGGACACGATGCGGGGGTCCGACAGGCGGGCGGCGGAGACGGCCTCGCGGCGGAAGCGGGCGACGAAAGCCTTGTCGGCGGCCAGGTGCGGGAGGAGGATCTTGACCGCCACCGGTCGGGTCAGCACCTCGTCGAGGGCCTCCCACACCTCGGCCATCCCTCCCTGCGCAACCCGGGCGACCAGCCGGTAGCGCCCGGCGATGCGGGCACCCGGGCCCAGGGGTCCGTTCGCCGTGGGGGTGGAGGTGGGGGTGGGCTCGGGCACGTCGACTGTCACCGTACCGCCCGGGCGGGAAGCACAACCCGGAGCGCCGACTTGGGAGGCCCGGCCCTGGGCCACGACAGCTCAGCGGCAGACCTGGAACGTCGCTCCCATGACCCGCGGTCCGGCGTGGCTGCCGATGGTGGCGCCGATCTCCCCCACATGGATGCGCTCGCGCGGGCAGACGGGAGCGAGGAGGTCGAGGAACTGCTCGACGTCGGGCGCACCGCCGTGCATCACCGCCAGGTTCTCCACCGGGGCGTGATGCGCCACCCTGTCGGCCAGGAAGCGCAGCGCCTTGGTACGGGTGCGGGGCTTGCCCGCCTCCTCGACCTCGCCGGTGCTGACGTCGATGACCGGCTTGATCGACAACAGGGTGCCGACCAGGGCCTGGGCCCCGCCGATACGGCCTCCCTTCTTGAGGTTCTCGAGGCTGTCGAGGGCGCAGTAGACGTGGGTGCGGGCCACCATGTCCTGGACCAGGGCCACCACCTCCTCCACCCCGGCTCCACCGGCCGCGGCCCGGGCTGCAGCCACCACCTGGCTGCCCAGGCCCCAGCTCACCGAGCGGGAGTCGATCACCCGCACCTCGCCGGCGCCCTCCAGGGCGGTGGCGGCGGTGCGGGCCGACTGCATGGTCGCCGACAGGCTGGAGGAGATGTTGACGCACACCACCGCGTCGGCCCCGTCGTCGAACAGCGAGCGGAAGGCCACCTCGAAGGCCCCGGGGGAGGGGGCCGCGGTGGCCGGCAGGGTCGCCTCGCTGGCCATCTTGGCGTAGAAGGCGGCCGGGGTGAGGTCCTGGCGGTCGACGTACTCGGTGTCGCCGAAGCGAACCGTCAGGGGGACGATCTCGACGGCCAGCTCGGCGGCCAGCTCCTCGGTCAGGTCACAGGCACTGTCGGTCACCACGCGTACGGCCACGACACGAGTATGGCCGACGGGCCCGCCCGCCCTCTCCGCACCCCCTCTCAGCTCAGCTCAGGCTCAGCGTCGACCGGGGAGCCGCCGCCAGATCCGGCCCAGACCCCGACGTGAGATTGCCACCAGGGCCGGGGCCTCGGGCAGTCCCAGGCGGGTGGCGGCGGCCAGGTAGGCCACGGCGGCGGGTCCGCCGCTGAGCAGGAGCGCCACCGGCGGGGCCATGTCACCCCCTGCGTTGGTGACCGCCGCCCTTCCCGCCACCGCCACTCCGGTGGCCACGGCGCCGGCCACCAGCACCCGCTGGAGG
>JALZNY010000013.1 GCA_030857525.1 Actinomycetota bacterium | reverse complement strand
CTACGGCATCCACGCCCAGTGGAGCGACGACTTCCACCACGCCCTGCACACGGTGCTCACCGGTGAGGGCGACGGGTACTACCAGGACTTCGGAACCCTGGCCGACCTGGCTACTGCGCTGGAGTCTGCGTGGGTGTACGCCGGGAGGTGGTCGCCGACCCGTGACCGAACCCACGGGCGGTCGCCTGTAGGTCTGGCGGGCTGGTGCTTCCTCGGCTACCTGCAGAACCACGACCAGGTGGGGAACCGGGCGGTGGGAGACCGGGTGAGCGATGCCCTTTCGCCGGGGCGGGCCAAGGTAGGTGCCGCCCTCTACCTCAGCGCCCCCTTCGTCCCCATGGTCTTTCAGGGCGAGGAGTGGTCGGCGTCGGCGCCCTTCCAGTACTTCACCAGCCACGAGGATCGAGAGCTCGGACGGTTGGTGCGCCAGGGCCGGCGCTCGGAGTTCGCCGCCTTCGGCTGGACAGCCGAGCAGGTGCCCGACCCCCAGGAGCAGGCCACCTTCGACCGCTCCCGCCTCGACTGGGACGAGCTGGCTCGTGACGGTCACCGCGACATGCTGGCCTGGTACCGCGATCTCATCGCCCTGCGACGGCGGGTCCCGGGACTGGGTGACGGACGCCTCGATCGGGTCCGGGTGCGCTACGACGAGCAGGAGCGGTGGCTGGTGGTCGAGCGGGGGGAGCTGCGGGTGGCCGCCAACCTCGGAGAGGCCGAGCAGAAGGTCGACCTGGGCGAGGGTGCCGGAACCGAGGTCCTGCTCGCGTCCGACGAGCGCATCAGCATCGAGGCCGGCACGGCCGCCCTGCCCCCCGACACCGTGGTCATCTGCGGACCTCCCGCCTGACGGATCGAAGGCCCACGGCTTCTGATGCCTGGATCCGGTGTGATCATCCCGGATCCAGGTATCAGTTCAGGCAGATCAAGCGGCGGCTCGCTCGTCGCTGCGGGCGCTCGAGGAGGCCAGGGCTTGGCGCAGCTTGACCTTGGGGCCGAAGCGCAGCACCGAGCCGGCGTAGATGCGCCCGGCCAGGCGTACCAGGGCGTAGGTGGCGGCCAGGGTGAGGGCCACGGCCAGGGGAACCTCCCACCACGGGATGTCGGCCAGGGCGGCCCGGGCGGGCATGACCAGGGGCGCGGTGGGCGGGAACAGGCCCAGGAAGCGGGCCGCCCCGGAGTCGGGGACGTTGCCCACGTAGATGGCCCCGCCGTAGGCAGCGATGAGGGCGAAGGTCACCGGGAAGCTGGTGTTCTGGGCTTCTTCCATCCGCGAGACCAGCGAGCCGGCCGCGGCGTAGGCGCAGCTGTAGAGGGCGTAGCCGAGGACGAACCACAGCAGCAGGGAGGCCACCGTCAGCGCCGAGCCCGAGGGGAGCTCGGTGCCCGTGGCCAGAGCCACGGCCAGGGCGGGGACGCTCACCAGGACGAGCTGGATGACGCCGAGGGTCCCGATGCCGAGCACCTTGCCGGCCAGGAGCTGGTGGGGCCGAATGGCCGAGAGCAGGACCTCCACCACCCGGGACGTCTTCTCCTCCACCACGCCCGTGGTGACGGCGACCCCGAAGGTCAGCAGCGAGATGTAGAGCACGATGACGCCCAGGATGAGCAGTGGCTGGGGCCCGTCGTCGGGGCCCTGGCCGCCCTCGGCCGCCAGGCTGCGCACCGGCGCCGGCGGACGCGCCAGTGCCTCGGCCGCCTCGTCGGGGGCCAGCCCCGCGTCTGCCAGCCCCTGGTTGAGGGCGAGGGCCTGGGCCAGGCCAGCCGACACGACGCCCAGATCAGAAGCCGCCTCGGGCTCCTCGTCGACCACCACCTCGTCTACCGCCGCCACGTCGCCCCCGGCCACCAGCAGGTCGAGGCTGCCGTCCCCGATCTGGGTCTCGCCGGCGCTCACGTCGGCCACGGGGACCACCCTCAGCTCGGCGCCGGTGCTGGCCCCCAGCCCCTCGATCGTCGCCGTCACCACCTCGGGCACGGCACCGACGACACCGATGTCATAGGAGGTGGGGCCGTCTTCACCGAGCACCTGGGGGATGAGCACGGCGGCCAGGAGGGCCAGGGCGATGAAGCCGGTGGACAGCTTGAAGGACTTCTGGCGGGAGCGCTCCCGCAGCTCCCGGCCTGCCACCAGGCGGACGATGGCCGCTCCTTTCATGGCGCCCCCGCTCACGCGGCCACCGCCTGGCGGAACAGCTCTGAGAGCAGGGGCAGCTCCCGGCTGAAGTGGGTCAGGGGCGCCACCCCCTCGGCCGCAGCCAGGAGCACCCGGGCGTCGACGCCATCGTCGAGCTCGACCACCACCACGCCGTCGTCCCGATGGTCGATCACGGTGACTCCGCTCACGGTGGCCAGGCGAGGAGCGACGTCGCCGTCGACGCCCACCGCCCACCGGCGCCGGCCCTGACGCTTGAGCGCACCCACCTCACCGATCAGCACCACCCGGCCCCGGTGCACGATCACCACCTCGTCGCACAGGTCCTCGACCAGGTCGAGCTGGTGGCTGGAGAACACCACCGCCACCCCCTGGGCCGCCTGCTTGCGCAGCACGTCGCTCATCACGTCGACGCCGATGGGATCGAGGCCCGAGAAGGGCTCGTCGAGCACCAGCAGCTCGGGCTCGTGCACCAAGGCGGCGCCGAGCTGCACCCGCTGCTGGTTTCCCAGCGAGAGCTCCTCGACCTTCGACTGCGCCCGCTCGGCCAGTCCCGACTGGTCGATCCAGCGCTCGGCGTTGACGGCCGCCTCCGCTCGGGGAAGCCCGTGGAGGCGGGCCAGGTAGACGAGGTGCTCGTGCACCCCCAGGGTCTTGTACAGGCCCCGCTCCTCGGGCATGTAGCCGAAGCGCCGGCGGACCTCGTCGGTGACCGGTTGCCCGTTCCAGCGAACGGTGCCGGCGTCAGGTTCGAGGATGCCCATGACGGCTCGCATGGCGGTGGTCTTACCTGCCCCGTTGGGACCGAGGAAGCCACAGATACGCCCCGGCTGCACCGAGAAGGTGACGCCGTCGAGGGCGGTCACCTCGCCGAACCGCTGGGTCAGGTCGTGGAGCTCGAGCACGGAGCGTCTCCTGGGGTGATGGCTAGGACGACCTTGCGGCCCGCGCTCCTTACCCGAGCTCCCGCTTTCCATGCCGACCTCGGCTGACCCCCCTCACCTCTCCCGTAGGTCCTGCAAGCTACGTTGAAACGCCATGACCGACACCCTCGTCGCACGAGCCGAAGAGGCGGCCCGCCTCCTGGCCCCCCTGGCCGCCCAGACCGAGCGAGACGGGGTGGAGCGGGTCACGCTCGACTGCCTCGCCGCCGCCGGGCTCTACGGCGTCCTCGGACCCGAGTCGATCACCGCCAGGGTGCCGTCGGCTCCGGTCTACCGACAGGTGGCCGAGGTGCTGGCGGGGGCCGACGCCAGCACCTGGTTCCTGTGGTTCCAGCACCATCCGGTGGTCAGGATGCTGGCGGCCAGCACCAACCAGGAGCTGGCCCAGCGCCGGTTACCAGCCCTGTGCGCGGGGACCACCCAGGCCGGCGTGGCCTTCAGCCACCTGCGCAGCGAGCGCGTGGTCATGCCCGCCACCCGGCTCGACGGCGGATGGCGCCTGTCGGGCGTCGCCCCGTGGTGCACCGGCTGGGGCCTGCTCGACCTCGTGCTGGTGGGCGCCACCACCCCCGACGACGAGGTCCTCTTCGCCCTGGTCCCCCTGGCCGAGGGCGACACCATGACCGCCGGCCCGCCGCTCCACCTGGCCGCCATGGGTGGCACTCGTACCTTCCCGCTGCACCTCAACAGCTATGTCGTGGCCGACGACGACGTGGTGCTGTCGGCCCCGAGGGCGAAGTGGGCGACGGCCGACGCCGCCGCCGGGGCCAACGTGCAGCCGTCGAGCTTCGGCATCACCCTGGCCGCCCTGGGCGAGCTGGCCGCGCTCGACCCCGCCAGCGCGGAGGTGTTGTCCGCCCGGGTCGAGGCCGTTCGTCTCCGGGCCTACGAGTTGGCCGACGACGTGCCCGCCGGCGACGCCATCGACGAACGCCTCCGGCTGCGGGCCGAGGCCCTGTCCCTGGGCGTGTCGGTGACCTCGGCCCTGGTGGCGGCCGTGGGGGGCCGGGCCATGACCGGCGACCACCCGGCGCAGCGCTGGGCCCGGGAGGCCACGTTCCACCTCGTCTTCGCCCAGACCAAGGCCGCACGAGCAGCCTCGCTCGCCCACCTGCGTTGCTGAACCAAGGCCACCCCTCGGCCTACGCTGAGCCGCACCATGGAGGACCGCACGCAGTACCTCAAGCTCCTGGGGGCCTGCCTGGTCCTCACCCTGCCGCTGGAGTTCGCCTACCGGGCCCGGGTCTGGCGGCGCCCCCGTCGTCTGGCCCGAGCGCTGGTGCCCACGCTGGCTATCTTCGTGCCGTGGGACACCCTCGCCTTCCGGGCCGGGCACTGGCGCCTGAACCCGAGGTACTCGACGGGAGCCGAGCTGCCGGGCGGGCTGCCGGTCGACGAACTGGCCTTCTTCGTGGCCGTGCCCATCTGCAGCCTGCTGTCCTACGAGGCGGTCCGCAACGGCCTGGCCGGCGCCCATCCCTGGTCAAGGCCTACCCGCTGACCTCGCTGGCCGCGGCCGCTGGGGTGGTGGTGGCCGAGAAGGCTTGGCTGCGTACCGGTGTGTTCCGCTCCAGGGGCTACTGGATCTCCATGGCCATCTGCGGCACCTTCATGGTCGCCGTCGATGGATGGATGTCGAAGCTCTCGGCCCCCATCGTCATCTACGACGAGGCCCACACCAGCGGCTTGCGCTTTCCGTGGGACATTCCTGCCGAGGAGTTCCTCTACGCCTTCGCCATGCTCACCCTGCCCGTGCTGATCTGGGAGCGCGACCACCAGATGGAGACAAGCGCTCCCCGGTAGGGTTGGCCTGGTGAAGGTTCTGCTCGTCGTCGGAGCGTTCCTCGGGATGGAGGTGCTCGTCTACCTCTCCCATCGCTTCGTCATGCACGGGCCGGGGATGCCCATCCACAAGAGCCACCACCAGCGCCGGCCCGAGCCCGGCCTGGAGCGCAACGACCTCTACCCGCTCATGGGCTCGGTCGTGGCCATGCTCGGCTTCGGCCTGGGCCTCAACGTCGGTGGCTTCGAGGCTCTGCTGCCCATCGCCATCGGCCTCACCATCTACGGCGTGGCCTACTTCTTCGTCCACGACATCTACATCCACCGCCGGCTCCCATGGTTCGAGGCCGAGCTCGGGGTGTGCGAGCGCCTGAAGGCGGCGCACCGCGTCCACCACCTGTGGGGGGGCGAGCCCTACGGGATGCTCTTCCCGGTGGTCCCCGCCGCCCTACGTCAGCGAGCCTCGGAGGTCGACTACGACCCATTCCCGCGGTCGAGCCGCCAACGTCGGGACGTGGCGTTGGAGTCGTCCCCGACCGCTTCCTGACGCGGCCAGAACGAGATGTGCCTACCGCCCGGCGGTGGGACGGCGAGGTGCAGGGGCTCGGTGCCGCCCCAGGTGCCGGTGGCTCCGAAGGGGCGGAAGCGGGCGAACAGCTCCTCGGTGAACCAACCCTCGGCTCGAGTGCGACGCACCACCGCCTCGTGTGGTCCCCTGCGGTAGGCGAAGGCCTCCATCCCACTCCGTGAGCGCCACAGGCTGAACGTGGCCTGAAGCCCGACAGGGGCCTCGCCGATCCCCACCACCGCCAAGAGGTCGGGCTGGCCCCGGAGTTCGGTCTCGACGCCGGCGACGGAGCGGTAGAAGGCGGGCCAGTGGCGCATCCGGACGCGAGCCCGGGTGAGGACCACCACCGGTCCGCCCTGGTCGTCCCCGGCCTCCTCGTTCGCCTCCCTTCCAGCCAACGGGTCGACCCCTCCCCACGAGCCGTGGGACGACAAAGGGGTCAGCCGGACGCTCCAGGTCTCCTCGCCGCGGTCACGCCAGCGCTGGGCGACAGGCGAGCCGGCGAGGAAGGCGTCGAGGGCTGCCTCGTCGTCCCACACGACGAAGGTCGCCCACCGGCGGAGGTCGGCGCCCAGACCCATGGACGGTCCGGCCCCGGTGCCGAGTTGGCGTGCGAACCGCAGTCCCGGCGTGGCGGCCAGGACCCGCTGGCGGAGAGGCAGACCGGCCATGGTGACCAGGGCCTGGGGCCAGGGGTAGCGGGTCAGGTGGAAAGAAGCGACCACGGGCATGGGGTCGCGACCGTACCGGGACGGCCGTGGCGGCCCGAGTTGGCCCGAGCAGCCGAGCGGCCCTTCTGACCCCGTCAGCGGTTGCGATCCCAACCGCTGAGGGGGCCAGAAGCAGCGTCGGGCCGGAGGTCAGCGCTGTGCGATGCTCCGAGGGTGCGGTCGGCGACGTTGACGGCGACCGCCGTGGCCGTGGTTTTGGGCTACCTGCTGGGCTCGATCCCGGTCGCCGTGCTGGTGGGACGTCGTGACCGAATGGACCCTCGACAGGTGGGCGATGCCAATCCGGGGTACTGGAACGTCCGCCAACAGTTGGGGGCGAGGCGGGCGGCGCCGGTCTTCGCCGGCGACGTGGCCAAGGGCGTGGCCGCCGGCCTGGTCGGCGTGCTGATCGCCCCGGCGGGGGCTTGGGGCGTGGGCTACATCGCCGTGGGGGCGGCCATGGTGGGCCACGCCTGGCCGGTGTTCGCCCGCTTCCGGGGGGGTCGGTCGATCCTCACCTGGGCCGGCGGAGTGTGCGTGCTGTCCCCCCTGGCAGGAGGCGTGGCCGTGGCCGCTTTCGTGGCCGTGACCCTCGCCGGTTCCTTCGTCTGGGGCGCCAGGCTCGGGGTGGTCGCCTTCCCCGTGGTGCAGCTGGTGCTCGAAGGCCCCCACCGGGTAGCGGCCACCGGCGTCCTCATGTCGATCATCGGCCTACGCTTCGCCCTCGCCCACCGCCGCCAGTGAACTCCTAGGGGTCGACCCGACCTTCGAAGAGGGCGAAGACTGCGCCCTGGGGGTCGGCGGCCACCAGGATGCGCATGGATTCGATGGTCACGGCCGGGACCATGATCCGGCCCCCGAGCTCGGAGATCGTCGCCGCCGCGTCGTCGACCGAAGCGACGGTGAAGTAGACCAGCCAGTGGGGCGGGGCCGGCGTTCCGGGCGGAAGCGGCATCATGCCGCCGTTGAGCGTCTCGCCGTTGTAGAGGCCCCAGTAGGCCTGCTCCTCGGTCCCGGTCCGCTCCACCCGCCACCCGAACAAGCCGGTGTAGAACCGTCCGGCGGCCTCCGGATCACTGGTGTTGAGCTGGTTGAGGCACAGCGCTCCAGGGTCGTTCACCAGCTGGGCGCCGTGGTGGTCCCGCGCCTGCCAGAGGGCGAACGCCGCCCCGGTCGGGTCGGCCACCAGGGCCATTCGGCCCGACGAGCCCATGTCGAAGGGAGCCTGGAGGACCCTTGCGCCCAGCTCCGCGGCTCGGCTCGTGCTGGAGTCGACGTCGTCGACCGAGACGTACGACAGCCACGAGGGGTGCCGGTCACTCGCCTCGTAGAGCGCGGCCACAAGCTGGTCGCCGACCCGAAGGAGGGTGTAGGCGACGGCCCCCTCACCGGCCGGCAGCACCTCCACACTCCAGCCGAACAGCCCGGTGTAGAAGGCCGTTGCGGCACCAGCGTCATCGGTGGCCAGGTCGGTCCAGCAGAAGGTTCCCGGGGAGTAGCTCGTCCGTTCGCCCATGCCAACAAACGTAGACGTACCCTTGGCGTCACACCACGAGTCGTAGCATCGAGGACGTGGTCTCACCGGTTCCCGCTGAGGAGTTGCTGGCCCGGCTCGACCCGGCCGAGCGGGGCTGGGTGGAGGAGTTCCGCACCGCAGTCAGGGCCCGCTACGGGGCCCGGGTCCGGGACCTGCGCCTGTTCGGCTCCAACGTGCGGGGCGACGACCACGACGAGTCCGACATTGACGTGCTGGCCGGCCTGATGGAGGAGGCGGCGGCCTTCATCGAGCGCGACCGGAGGATGGTCGACGAAGCCGCTGCTACCGGTCCCGACGAGGACGACCCGCCGCCTGACTACTGAGAGGGCGAACGTCGGCGGGGGTAGGTGCGCCCCCGCCAGGTCGTCCCCGGGCGCAGGGCGCCCCAGGTAAGGCGGACGGCGACGGGGATGTCGACCAGCGGGGACAACCAGTACCAGGGGCCCCGGTCACGGTAGGCATCGGCGGTGGCGGCCAGCAGCCCCAGGCGTACGGCCATCAACACCCCGTCGAGGCGGTCGCCCCGTCGGGCCAGGAGCCGGGGCAGGGGCAGGGCCAGGGCCAGCCACACCACGGCCAGGTCGAGCGCCATCCAGGCCGTGGTGGTCACGTCAGGCATGGGCAGGGAGCGGCCCCAGTTGCGCCACACCTCGGGCGCGGAGGCGTGCATGCGCACGTCGAACAACCCGGTGACGTCGAGGAAGCCCACCCGCCAGCCCACCCCGGCCAGGTGCCGGGCCAGGGCCACGTCATCGGTCAGGTGCCCGGCCACGGGGACGTATCCGCCCTGAGCCAGGAGCATGGCCCGGCGGGTGACGGTGCACTGCCCGTTGGCCATCATCCGCGACGGCGGGGGGAAGCGCCCGCTCCCCGGAGGCCCGAAGCGGTACACCAGGGTGGCCAGCATGGCCGGGTGCACCAGGCGCTGGCCCGGGGTGTCGCACACGAAGCGACCGCCGGCGCTGAGGTGGTCCCATCCCTCGTCGGCGGCGGCGCCGACCAGAGCGCCGATCAGGCCCGGTCGGGGTTCGACATCGGCGTCGAGGGTTACCAACCACTCGCCGGTGGCCGCCTCCAGGCCCTGCTGCAGCGCCCAGGGCTTGCCCACCCACCCCTCGGGCAGAGCTCTGCCGTGCAACACCCGTGCCCCGGCGTCGGCTGCCACCTCGGCGGTGCCGTCGCTACTGCAATCGTCGACCACCACCACCTCGTCCACCTGGGGGTCGCCGGCCAGAGCGGCCAGGGCGGGGCCGATCCGCTCCGCCTCGTCACGGGCGGGGATGACCACCGAGACCGTCCCCGCGAGCACCCGGTCGGGGTCCGGCGCCAGCGGAGACCGACGGTGGGCGCCTCGGGTCAGGCGGGTGACGGTCGTCACCGCCGCCGCCACCCGGGCGGCGGTCAGGACGATGTGACCTGTCTTTCGGACCCTCAGGACGACGGAACCGCTTCGCGTCGTGCTGCGGTGTCGATGCCGTCGCTCGAACCATCAGTAGGTGGCGACGCCCCGTCCACAGGCCATGAACCACGCGCTCGTTCGCGCCCCGTGTGGCGCAGGAGGACGGGCCAGCCGATGGCGCCCACGGCGGCGAAGCTGAACCACTGGAAGGCGTAGGCCAGGTGGCTGCCCTCGCTCTGCTCGGGTGGGGGGAGTGGCACCGGCAGCGCGCCGACCGGTGGGGTCTGGGCCTGGAGCTGCAAGTAGAGCGGTTTGAGCTCGACGCTGTACTGCTGTTGCAGCCGGGCCAGGTCGACCCGGGTGATCTCGCTGAGCTCGCCGTCGGGCGGATCGGTGGGGCCGATGCCCTGGCGCTCCTGGGTGGCCAGCAGGAGGCCGGTCACCTCCACCTCTCCTGGCGGCGGCCGGGTCGCGGCCAGAGCCTCGGCCGGGTCGGCGGTGAAGGGGGCGAAGCCGCGATTCACGACCAGGGCTTCGCCGCTGTCGAGGCGCAGTGGGGTGAGCACCCAGAAGCCGGGCCGGCCGTCGAGCGCGCGGGAACGCACGAGCACCGAGGCGTCGCCGTCGTAGGTCCCCCGGGCCGTCGCCCTCCGGTAGGCGAGGCCCTCGGTGTCGTCGAAGCCGGCATCGTCGGGCACCACCTCGTCGATGGGCTGAAGCGGGAGCGACGAGCGAGACTCGATGATGGCGTTCTGCGTCTTTCGCTCGTCGAGCCGGCGCAGCTGCCAGAACCCGAAGCTGGCGAAGGTCACCACCAGCACGGCCACCAAGACATGGCCGACCAGCCACCGGCCCCGAAGCCAGAAGGGCCTTCCCCGTACGGTGCCGTCCACGAGCTTCGACGGTACCCCCCCGCCCCCGGATTTCAGCAGCGCAAGACCTGGACGTCGTAGGCGTCGAAGGTCCGGTCGCGAGTCACGATGGTGAGGCCCTCGAGCTGGGCCTGGGCGACGAGCAGCCGGTCGAACGGGTCCTTGTGGTGCAGCGGGAGGCGGCCCGCCGACTCAGCGTGCATGAACGAGATGGGCAGGGGGTCGAAGCCGTGGCGCTCTGTCTGGTCAATGACCCGACCGTCGACCTCCAACTTGCCGATCTTCTGCTTGATGGCAATCTCCCAGATGCTTGCTGCGCTCACGAGCACGGAGACGGCGGGATCCACGATGGCGGCATGGGCGCGCCTGCTCATCGGCGTCTCGTCGAGCCACCAGAGCAGGGGGTGGGTATCGAGGAGCAACTTCATCTCTCGAGGTACTCGTCCCCCCCGTTGCCCTCGAAGGCGTCGATCAGCCACTGCGGGGTTTGGTCGAAGTCGTCGGCGATCCAGATCTTGCCCTTCAGACCTCCCGGCTTGCGAGGCTCCCTGCGTCCCACGTAGGGAACCAGGCGGGCCACCGGGCGGCCAGCCTTGCCGATGACGATGTCCTCGCCCGCCGCGGCTCGCTCCACCAGACGAGACAGGTGGGTCTTGGCCTCGTGCATGTTGACCAACATGGACTAAGTCTAGTCCGGTCGGTTACGGCGAAGGGACTGAAGGTCGGCCTCCACCATGGCGGCCACGATGGCCCCGCTCAGGGTCACCAGGGGCAGCCCGCCCCCGGGGTGGCTGGAACCGCCCACCAGGTACAGGCCCCGGCGAGGGCCCCGGTTGGCCGGTCGCAGGAACGCGGCTCGACGGCCGTTCGACGAAGTGCCGTAGATGGCGCCCTGCCACGATCGGTAGCGCCGGGCGATGTCGGCCGGGGTGATGGTCTCGACCGAGCGCAGCCGCCCGGCCAGGTCCCAGCCTCGGCGGGCCAGCACCTCCAGCAGGTGGTCGCGGTAGGGCTCGGCCTCGCCGTCCCAGTCGACGGC
The DNA here is from genome assembly GCA_030857525.1 of Actinomycetota bacterium. Classification (GTDB taxonomy): domain Bacteria; phylum Actinomycetota; class Acidimicrobiia; order Acidimicrobiales; family CADCSY01; genus JADDRA01. The sequence continues at coordinate 1,223 of JALZNY010000013.1, read as the reverse complement.
ACCGGCGGGCGGCACGTTGACCAGCACGAACCAGTTCTCGCACCCGTCCGGCGCCTGGCTGGGATCGCTGACGGCTGAGGCGCACACGTAGAGCGTCGGGTCCCCCGGTGCCTCGTGCCGGTCGAAGATGTCACTGAACTCGGCCCGAGCGTCGGCCGAGAAGGCGATGTTGTGATGGGCCAGGCCCTCGGTGCGGCCCTCGACTGCGGCCAGCAGGGCGAAGCCCGACGACGACACCGGCGCCCGCAGCACCCGGCGCAGGGCTTGTCGGTCGGGGAGCAGGTCGGCGTAGAGGTGGGTGGCGTCGACGTTGGCCACCACCACGTCGGCGTCGACCGACTCGCCCCCGGCCAGGCGGACCCCCTGCACGGCGTCGGTGTCGGCCCGGATGGCTTCCACGTCGGTCTCGGTGCGCACCTCCACGCCTGCGCCGGCGAGCACTCCTCCCAGGGCCTGGGCCAGGCGGGCCAGGCCGCCGGGCACGTACCAGGCACCCGACGACTGCTCGATCCAGGGGATGCAGGCCAGGGTGGCGGGGGCGGCGTAGGGCGACGATCCCGAGTAGGTGGCGTAGCGCCCGGCCCACTGCACCAGCCGGGGATCGTCGAAGTGCGAGCGGGCCCGGGCATCGAGGGTACGCAGCGGGTCGATGGCCCAGAGGTCGGCCGGCCCCCGCATCCGCCGGATGAGATCGGCGGGCGACTCCATGGGACCGGCGAAGAAGGTGCGCTGCGAGACCTCCCACACCCGCTGGCCGTGCTCGAGGTAGGCGGCGAAGGCGGCGCCCTGGCCGGGGATGAGGCGCTCGACCGCAGCCGTGGCCTCGGCTCGGTCGGCCCGGTGGTCGAAGCCCGAGCCGTCGGGCCAGCGGTAGCGACAGATCGGATCGAGGCGCACGGGGGCGACGACCTCGGCCAGCGAGGTCCCGGCCGTGGCCAGGAGATCGTCGAACACCTCGGGCAGGGTGAGCAGGGAGGGGCCGGTGTCGAAGGTGAAGCCGTCGAAGCTGCGGCCGGCCAACTTGCCCCCCAGCACCGGGTTGCGCTCGAACAGCACGACGTCGTGGCCGGCCGCCCGCAGGCGCAGGGCCGCGGCCACCCCGCCGACGCCGCCACCGACGACGGCGACGTCAGCCACGGGAGCCGTAGGTCGAGGTCCGCCGGGGCAGGCGCAGCTCGGCGCGCCAGGCCAGGGTGGCCAGGCCGAGCATGACGGCCCCGCCC
>JALZNY010000166.1 GCA_030857525.1 Actinomycetota bacterium | reverse complement strand
GGGGGGCGATCGTTCTCGCTCTGGCCGCGTGTGCCGGGGCGTGGTGGTCGGCGGGCGTCCCGCTGGCGCCGGCCCTCGGCGCGGTGCTCCTCGCCCTGGCCCTGCGCCGGCCGGTGCTCCTGATCGTCGCCACCGCCCTGTTGGCCTCGGCGCTGGGTACCCGGGCCTGGGCCGGCCTGGCGCCGCCGGTGGATACGCAGGTCGTCGCCGCCGAGGTGGTGCTGCTGACCGACCCGGTCGAGGTGCGGGGGGCGACCAAGGTGGACATCGGCCTGGGCGACCGTCGGGTGGAGGCGTGGGCCCGGGGACGGGCCGCCGCGGTTCTGAGGCCCCTCCTGGCGGGGGAGCGGGTGGTGGTCGAGGGCCGGCTGCGGCCGCCGCCACCCGAGGCTCGACGGTGGCTGGCCCGGCGCCACGTCAGCGCCCGACTCAACGTCGACGAAGCCGGAGCTTGGCGCCCGGGGAACCTGGCCAGTCGTACGGCCAACGGCCTGCGCCGGACGCTGGTGGCCGGCGCCCGACCGCTTGCCACCGAGCCCCGAGCCCTGCTTACCGGGATGGTCTTCGGCGACGACCGCGACCAGTCGGTGGCGGTGGCCGACGACTTCCGGGCTGCGGGGCTGACCCACCTGCTGGCCGTCTCGGGCCAGAACGTCGCCTTCGTCCTCGTGCTGGCCGGACCGGTGCTACGCCGCCTCGGGCTGCGGGGTCGCTGGGCCGCCAGTCTGGGGGTGATCGCCTTCTTCGGGGTGATGACCCGCTGGGAGCCGTCGGTGCTGCGGGCCTCGGCCATGGCCGCCCTGGCCGTCACCGCCACCGGGTTGGGACGGCCCGCCTCCCGGCGCCGGTTGCTCGCCCTGGCCGTGGCCGGCGTGGTGCTGATCGACCCCCTCCTCGTCCACTCGGTGGGCTTCCAGCTCTCGGTAGGGGCTTCGGCCGGCATCCTGGCCCTCGCCGGCCCCCTCACCCGACGGCTCCCCGGCCCCCGGTGGCTGGCCGAGGCCCTCGCCGTCACCCTCGCCGCCCAGATCGGGGTGGCGCCGGTGCTCGTGCCCGTCTTCGGCGGCCTGCCCCTCGCGTCGGTACCCGCCAACCTGCTGGCCGTTCCCGCCGCCGGACCTCTGATGGTGTGGGGCCTCACCGCAGGGCTGGCGGCCGGGGTCCTCGGGCCACCAGCCGACGCCGTGCTCCACCTGCCCACCTCGTGGCTCCTCGGGTGGGTGGCCGGCGTGGCTCGCTGGGCCGCTGCTCTGCCTCTGGGCCGTATCGAAGCACCCCACCTGGTGGCCCTGGTCGTGGTGGCCGTCGTGGTGGTGCTGGCCGGACGGCGCTGTCCACGCGTCGTGCTCCCGGTGGGTGCCCTGGCGGCCACCCTGGTCGTGCTCGCTCCTGCGGTTACGGGCAGCGCCGGGGAGGTCCTGGGCGTCGTGCCCGCTCGGGGGGCGGAGCTGTGGCGCTCGGGTGGCGTGGTGCTGATCCTCGACGACCCGGACGGCGGAGCGCTCCTGGAGGGTCTGCGGGACCAAGGCGTGGAACGGCTCGACCTCGTCGTGGCCCGGCGAGGAAGTTCACCGCTGGCTTCGACCGTCCTCCTCCTGCGCTCCCGTCTACCGGTCGGCATGGTGCTGGCCCCCGAGGACCACCGCATCCGTGGCGCAGTCGTACCCGTCGACGGGTCGGTGGTGGAGGTCGGCGACCTCGAGATCGACGTGCTCGGCACCAAAGGCACCCTGGAGGCCGAGGTGCACATCCGACGCTGAGGGAAGGAGCCCTAGGGTCACGACGATGTGGCTCGCCCTTGGATCCCGCCGCTTCGACGTGAGCCACCGGGCGCTCGTCATGGGGATCGTCAACCGCACCCCGGATTCCTTCTTCGACGCCGGCCGCTTCTTCGACCTCGACGACTGCCTGGCCCGGGCCCGCCAGCTCGTGGTCGACGGGGCCGACGTGCTCGACGTGGGCGGGGTCAAGGCGGGACCGGGCCCGGAGGTGGGCGAGGACGAGGAGCTGGAACGGGTGGTCCCGGCCATCGAAGCGCTGCACGAGCGCCTCGACGTTCCCCTCTCGTGCGACACCTGGCGAGCCTCGGTGGCCCGGGCCGCCTACGCCGCGGGGGCGGCGGTGGGCAACGACATCAGCGGCTTCGCCGATCCCGACTACCTCCCCGCTGCCGCCGCCGCGGGCGCGTCGGTGGTGGCCACCCACATCCGCCTCGGGCCACGCATCCGTGACCCCGAACCGCGCTACGACGACGTGGTGGCCGAGGTGGCTCGCTTCCTCGCCGAGCGAGCGGCCCGGGCCGAAGCCGCCGGCATCGGGACCGAGCGCATCGTGGTCGACGCCGGCCTCGACCTGGGCAAGACACCGGCCCAGTCGCTGGCTCTGCTGCAGGGATCGGCCGATCTGGCCGGCCTGGGCTACCCGCTGTTGCTGTCGGCGTCCCACAAGCCCTTCCTCGGCGCCCTGCTCGACCTCGACGTTGCCGATCGCCACCAGGCCACGATCGCGGCCCACGCGGTGGGGATCGTCGGCGGTTGTCGCATCCTGCGGGCGCATGATGCCCGGGCCGCCCGGCGGGTGGCCGACGTGCTCGCCGCCGTCCTGTCCGCTCGTTACGACAGGGACGCCCGGGACGACGTGGATGGCCAAGACGACCGGGGCGAGGGGGACGCTAGATGAGCACCGGAGGCCCACTCCCGGCCTACCTGGTCAAGGGGGGCGACGCTGTCCTGCGGGGCGACGCGGTGCGCTCGCTCGTCGCCGAGCTGGTGGGCGACGGCGACACGGGCCTCATGGTCGAGGAGCACGAGCCCGGCGGGGACGACGACGACGCCTCGGCCCTGGTCGACGCGGCCCGGACCCCGCCGTTGTTCACCGAGCGGCGCATAGTGGTGGGCCGGGAGGTGGGCGCTTACCCCGCCACCGCGCTCGCTGCCCTTCTCGCCTACCTGGGCGACCCAAGTCCGACCACTTCGCTGGTGTTGGTCACCGGCGAGCGGGGCCGGCTCTCGACCAAGCTGAGCACGGCGGTCAAGGCCGTGGGCCGGGTGATCGATGCCGGGGTGCCCACCCGCAAGGAGCAGCGCAACGCCTGGCTGGCCGACCACGTAGGCCAGGGACCGGTGCGCCTGGAACCGAGTGCCCTGACCCTGGTAGGTGAGCACCTGGGCGAGAACCTGGGACGCCTGACGAGCCTGCTGGAGACGCTGGCCTCGGCCTACGGGCAGGGCTCTCGGGTGGGCGACGACGAGGTGCGGCCCTTCCTCGGCCAGGCCGGGGCCGTGCCCCCGTGGGACCTGACCGACGCCATCGACCGGGGTGACGTACCCGCCGCCCTGGGCGCCTTGCACCGCATGACCCGAGCGGGCGAGCGCCATCCCCTCCAGGTCATGGCCGTGCTGCACGGGCACGTGGCCGCCATGCTGCGTCTCGACGGCGCCGGCGTGGCCACCGGAGAGGCGGCTGCGGTGGCCTTGGGCCGTGATCCCAAGCGTTCGGCCTTCCCGGCGAAGAAGGCCCTCGAGCAGGGCCGGCGGCTGGGCCACGAGGGGGTGGCCCGGGCGCTGGCGTTGCTGGCCGAGGCCGATCTCGACCTGCGGGGGACCAAGGGGTGGCCCGAAGAGCTGGTGCTGGAGGTGCTGGTGGCCCGGCTCAGCCGGTTGGCGCCTCGGCGGCGGCGCTGACGCGGCGCATCAGCCGGCTCTTGCGCCGAGCGGCGGTGTTCTTGTGGATGACGCCCTTGGAGGCGGCCTGGTCGATGCGCTTGACCGCCAGGCGCAAGGCTTCGTCGCGATCAGCACCGCCCGAGTCAGCCGAGGTCAGGGCGTTGCGGGTGCGGGTACGCAGCTCGGATCGCACCCCTTTGTTGCGCACGCGCCGCTTCTCGTTCTGCAGGTTGCGCTTGATCTGGCTCTTGATGTTCGCCATGAGGGTCCGAGGCTAGCAGCGAGTACGAGCCACCGAACAGGGGAGGTCGCCCCGGTAGCCTTGCCTGGTGTCGGACCTCTCCCGCTTCCGGGCCCTCAGCCTGCTGGCCCACATCGACCACGGGAAGTCGACCCTCGCTGATCGCATCCTGGAGCTGACCGGAGCCGTCGACGCCCGGGACATGAAGGCCCAGTACCTCGACACGATGGACATCGAGCGCGAGCGGGGCATCACCATCAAGGCCCAGAACGTCCGGGTGCACTGGAAGGACCACGTCCTGCACCTGGTCGACACCCCGGGACATGTCGACTTCGGCTACGAGGTGTCACGATCGCTGGCCGCCTGCGAGGGCGTCATCCTGCTGGTCGACGCGGCCCAGGGGATCGAGGCCCAGACGCTGGCCAACTGCTACCTGGCCATCGAGCACGACCTGGAGATCGTGGCTGCCCTCAACAAGATCGATCTGCCCGCCGCCGACCCCGACCGCTACGCGGCCGAGATCGAACAGGTGCTGGGCATCCCGGCCAAGGAGATCCTGCGCATCAGC
>JALZNY010000165.1 GCA_030857525.1 Actinomycetota bacterium | reverse complement strand
CACGCCGTCGACGGCGATCGACCCCTTCTCCACTACGTAGCGCCCGAGGCCGGCGGGCAGGCGCACGCCTAGGTCCGGTGCCGGGGCAGTGACCTCGCCCACCCCGTCGACGTGGCCCTGCACCAGGTGGCCACCGAGGCGATCGGCCAGGCGCAGGGGACGCTCCAGGCTGACCCGGTCACCCGGGGCCAGAGCGCCCAGGGTGGTGCGACTCACGGTCTCGTCGCTCAGGTCGGCCTCCCACCAGCCCTCACCGTGGGCCACCACCGTGAGGCAGCATCCGTCGACGGCGATGGAGCCGCCCACCTCGACGTCGTCGAGCACCTTGTGGGCGGCGATGCGCAGGCGGGTGTCCTCGGCGGCCTCGACCCGGCCCACCTCCTCCACCAGCCCGGTGAACATCTACGGGCTCGCTTCGCTCGCCTGAAGGGCATCGAGCCGCCTTGGGGCAGCGGTGCCCCTTCCCGTTCCGTCAGGGCAGGCCTCGCTTCGCAGCGCGCCCTGGCGGGCCAGCTCGATCCGCAGGTCGGGGCCCAGAAGCTCGACGTCGATGACCTCGCCGTCCCAGGCATCGGCGAGTGTGGCCGCCCCCGGGCCGGCGAACAGGGCCCGGCCGTCGTCGCCGCCGAGGAGCTTGGGGGCCAGGTAGACGACGTAGCGGTCGACCAGGCCGGCCCGGTGGAAGGCGGCGGCCACCGTGGCCCCCCCCTCGACCAGGACCTGCACCATTCCCCGCTGGCCCAGATCATCGAGGATGTCGCCGGGATCGCCGGCCAGCTCGAGGGCGGGATGCACCCGGGCGCCGGCGGGGGCGTGGCCGAGGACCACCCGCAGCGGGTCTGGCCCCTCGGCCAGGCGCACGGTGAGGCTGGGGTCGTCGGCCCGCACTGTGCCGGCGCCGACGATCACGGCATCGCTCTCGGCCCGCAGGCGATGGGCGTCGGCCCGGGCCCCAGGACCGGTGATCCACTGCGAGGAGCCGTCGGGAGCGGCCGTGCGGCCGTCGAGGGTGGCGGCCAGCTTGAGCACCACCCACGGGCGACCCGTCCGGCGGTGCTTGAGGTAGGGAGCGAGCTGGTCGGCGGCCGCTTCGGCGCCCACACCCACCATCACCTCGATGCCAGCCTGGCGCAGCCGGCGCACGCCCTCGCCGGCGACCCGGGGGTCGGGGTCCTCCAGGGCGACGACCACCCGTCGCACACCGGCGGTGACGAGAGCTTCGGCACAGGGAGGGGTGCGGCCGTGGTGGGCGCAGGGCTCGAGGGTGGACCACAGGGTGGACCCCCGAGCACCAGCACCGGCGGCGACCAGCGCCACTGCCTCGGCGTGGGGGCCGCCGGGGGCCGAGGTGGCCCCTTCGAACACCGCTCCCTCGGGGCTGACCAGGACGGCTCCCACCCAGGGGTTGGGATGGGCGAGCGACCGGGCGCCGGCGGCCAGAGCCAGCGCCCGCTCCATGCGCTGCTCGTCGGTGCGCGGGCCCGTCGCCATCAGTGCTCCCGGCGGCCGGCCAGGAGGCGAAGGGCGTGGGGGACGACGTCGAGCACCGCTTCGAGGCATTCCACCGCCCCCGAGGTCGAGCCCGGCGTGTTGAGGACGAGGGCTTGGTCCACGGCGCCGGCTACCCCCCGGGAGAGGCGACCCAGGGGGTTGACCAGGCGCATGGCCTCGGCCAGTCCCGGGGCCTCGCGCTCCAGCACGGCCCGGGTGCCTTCCGGGGTCAGGTCCCTAGGACCAAAGCCGGTGCCGCCGGTGGTCACCACGAGCCCGGCGAACGCGTGGCACAGCTCCCGGAGCACCTCGGCGACCGAGTCGACGCCGTCGGCCACCACCCGATGATCCACCACGTCGATACCGGCCACGTCCAGCCGCCGGGCCACGGCTTGGCCGGAACGATCCTCCCTCGTCCCGGCGACCACCCCGTCGGACACGGTGAGCACCTTGGCCTGCAGTCGCTCGTCACCCCGCGAAGGTTCTTCGTCGCCGACACCCACGGCGTGAGCCTACGGGCGCAGCCGGATCGAAGCGGGGTCAATCACCCAGGCGCTCACCGGGGGCAGGACGGGCCCCGTTGCGCCAAGCCGTAGCCGCCTGGGCGGCCTTGCCCTCGGGCTGAACCTCGACCAGCTCCACCACCCCCTGCCCGGTGCCGACACGGGTCCCGTCGAGCACCCCGGGCGCCAGCGCGGGGGCGACACCGCCGAGCGGCTCGGCGAGGTCGCCGGCCGGTACAAGGCGGATGCGCCGTACCTTGAGGCGACGGCCCCGGAAGGTCGTCCACGCCGCGCCGAGGCGGACCACCCGGTGCAGCTCGATCGCCGGACGGCTCCAGTCGAGTCGCAGCTCCCCGGGGTCGACCTTGGCCGCGTAGCTGGGTTCGCCCTCCTGAGGAGAGGGGTCAGCCAAGCCGGCCGTGAGGGCCCGCACCAACAGCTCGCTGCCCCGCTCCACCAGCCGGGCCCGGAGCTCCTCTGCGGTTTCATCGGCTCCGATCACCACCCGCTCGCAGTCGTAGACGGGCCCGGTGTCGAGCCCCTCCTCCAGGCCCATGAGGCAGACCCCGGTCTCATCGTCGCCGGCCAGGATGGCTCGCTCCACGGGCGCCGCCCCTCGCCAGCGGGGCAGGAGGGAGAAGTGCAGGTTGACGAAGTCGAGGCGGGCCAGGACGGGAGGACGGATCAGCCGGCCGTAGGCCACCACCACCCCGAGGTCGGCGCCGGCCTCGACCACGTCGTCGACCCGGTCGCTCACGGCGAGCCCCAGCGCCAAGGCCGCCGCTTTCACAGGGGTGGGGACCAGGCCGGCGCCCCGACCTCGCTTGCGGTCGGGCTGGGAGACGACGAGGGCGATGCCGAACCCGGCCGCCACCAGGGCCCGAAGCGGAGCCACGGCGGCCTCGGGGCTGCCGAGGTAGACCAGCCGCCGGGGCGACAACGTCGTGGCCAGGGGTGGACCCTCAGCCTCGGTCAGGCAGGCGCAGGCGCCGGCGAGGTTCGTCGTCGGCGGCGGCCAGGGCCCGGTCGCGCAGCACCCGCTTGGCCTCCTTGGCCTGCTCGGGGTCGAGGCGTTCGAGCAGCAGGATGCCGTCGAGGTGGTCGACCTCGTGCTGGAACATCCGGGCCAGCAGCTCGTCGGCCTCGAAGGAGACCTCGTTGCCATCGAGGTCGATGCCGCGGAGGTGCACCTCCTTGGGCCGCACGATCTCCCAGGAGAGGTCGGGAACCGACAGGCAGCCCTCCTCGTAGACCCACTCGCCCCTGGTCTCACTGATGACCGGGTTCACGATGACATGCGCTCCCTGCTCGTCGTGCAGGTCGTAGACGAACAAGCGCTTCTGCACCCCGACCTGAGGGGCGGCCAGCCCGATGCCCGGCGCCTCGTACATGGTGGCGACCATGTCCTCGGCCAGGCGCACCAGACGGTCGTCGATCTCGGTCACCTCGGAGGCGGGCTGGCGCAGCACCGGGTCGCCGACGAGGCGGATGTCGTAGGGAGCCATCGCCGGCCAGGGTAGTGGTGGTGGATGCGCTCCGCCTGGGCCCGACACCGCCGACTCGTGGCCGTCATGGTGGTGGTAGTGGCCGGCTTCTTGGCCTACGGGCTGGCGATCGACTCGGCGCTCTCGGTCCCCTACGCCCTCACCATCGTGGCGGGTGGACTGGTGGCCGCTGCGGTCGAGCCCGAGGAGGGCTTCAGCCCCGTGGTGCTGGTCGGGCTCAGCCTGTGGGCGGTCGGCCACCTTGCGGGCGGCACCATCTCCATCGGGAACGGGCGCACGCTCTACAACGCGGTGCTCCCCGGCGGCGTCCACGCCGACAACGTGGTGCACTTCGTCGGCTTCGGCACCGCCGGCCTGGCCTGGTGGGAAGCCACCTCCCCGTGGCTCCGGCCCCGTTCGGAGCATCGGGTGGGAGTCGCCGTGGCGGTGTGGCTGGCGGGCATGGGCGTCGGGGCCTTCAACGAGGTAGTCGAGTTCCTCTCCACCCTCGTGCTACCCGAGACCAACGTGGGCGGCTACCGAAACACCGGACGCGACCTGATCGCCAACCTGCTGGGCGCCGCCGTCGCCGGCATCATCGCCGCCCGGCGACGGCCGGATCGCTCAGGATGACCGGGCGTCGACCTGCCTGCCCTCTACCCCTCTGTCGGCGGGCGAAGAAGTCGAGCGCGATGTTGTCAGGGGTCCCAGAACGCCAGCCCGGAGCCGAAGTGCGCATCGACGATCTCCCCACGGGGGATGCCGAGCTCGTCGTGGAAAGGGCTAGGCCTGGATACGGACCACCACCCGGTGGTGGCCGGTGGCGCCGCGAGGTGCGACATCACGGACCTCGGGTGTCTGCACCGCTCCCGTACCGTCCGTGGCTCGGACCACCAGGGGAAGCTCGCCAGCCCGTTCCGGTCGCCAGTCATAGCGCCACAGGACCCACGCCAGCGGCGAGCTCGAGTACTCCAGCTCGGCGGTGTTCCACGTCTTGGCATCGTCGGTGCTGACC
>JALZNY010000164.1 GCA_030857525.1 Actinomycetota bacterium | reverse complement strand
CATGGCCGGGGAGGCGTCGACGCCGTGGACCTCTACACCCGACGCGGCCAGGGGCAGGGCCAGCCTGCCGGTCCCGATCCCCAGCTCGAGGACGGGCCCACCGGCAGCCAGGCCGATGACGGTGTCCACGGTGGCGGCCACGTCGGAGACGGCGCCGTACCAATCGTCGTAGACGTCGGCGAAGGTGTCGCCATAGCTCGATGGGTCGAGTCCCTTCATCGCCGGAGTCCCTTCATCGCCGGAGTATCGCCGGTCCCGCTGGTGGGAGGAGGTCGTCGGGCTTCACTACCATGACGTCGTGGCCGAGCCCCCCGACGCTGCGGGCCCGTCCGGGCCGGTCGATCCCCGATGGGCGCCGGTCGACCAGCCGGCGGCGCCGCCCGGCTACGGACCCCCACCCGGCTACGGCCCACCGCCCGGCTACGGACCTCCACCGGGCTACGGACCCCCGCCCGGTTACGGGCCCAGCCCGCCTCAGGCCAAGGCCGGCGATGCCCGCACCGGGCCCCTCCCGCTGCACCCCATGACCGTGGGCGACATCCTCGACGGCGTCTTCAAGCTGTTCAAGGCCAATGCTCGCTCGATGGTGACCATCGTCGCCATCTTCACGGTCCCCATCCAGCTCATCGCCGCCTGGACCCAGCGCGACGTCCTGAGCGGCGCCGGCTTCTTGGATGCCTTCGGCGACCCGTCGGTGTTCGATGCCGAGACGGCGCAACCCTTCGGCGACATCGGGTCATCGCTGCTGGTCAGCCTGGCTGGGCTCTTGGTGCTGCCCTTCATGGCCGGGGCGATCAGCCAGGTGGTGGCCGCCTCCTACCTGGGTGAGACCCTGGCCGCCGGGCCTGCCCTGCGTCGGACGCTGGGACGGTTCTGGGCGCTGTTGGGTAGCTGGTTCATCACTCACCTGCCCCTGCTGGCGGCGGCGGTGGTGATGCTCGTCCTCCTCCTGGTCGGTGCCGGGATCGGAACCTTCGTGGTGGTGGCCAGCATCGGGTTCCTGGTCGTCACCCCGCTCGTGCTCGCCGTCTCGGCCCTGTCGGTGGTGGTGGCGCCGGCCATCGTCGTCGAGGAGCTCGGACCCATCGCCGGAGTGCGACGCTCGTGGTCCCTGGTCTGGCGCCGGTTCTGGCCGGTGGTCGGGATCAGCCTCCTGGCCGGGCTCATCACCGGCCTGGTGGCCAGCGCCTTGAGCTTCGTGCCCAGCTTCGTGGCGCTGTTCTTCGGCCTGGAGTACGGGTGGATCGTGCTCGCCGTGGGGGCCATCGTCGCCTCGCTGGTCTCCGAGCCCATCGTGGCCATCGCGGCCACGCTCATCTACTTCGACCTGCGTATCCGGACCGAGGGCTTCGACCTCCAGGTGATCGCCACCGGCCTGGCCGCCTCCGACCCTGCGCCCGGCCAGCACTAGGGCGCTGGCCGTCGTCGCCGTTGGCTTCGCCGCCCAGCCGGCGCCGGTGCCCTTGCCCGAGCCCCAGCTCGACGCCCCGCGCGTGCGCGAGGCCATCGAGGCCATCCTGGCCCGGCGCGAGTTCGCCCCTGAGCCCCGTTCCTGGACGGAGCGAGCCCGCGACCTCGTGATCGAGCGCCTGGGCGATCTGCTCGGCGCCCTGTTCGACGGCGGGGCGGGAGGCCTGGTGGGCTGGATCGTGGTGGGGGTGCTCACCGTGGTCGCCGTGCTGGCCGCCCTGCGCTTCACCCGTGGGCTAAGGGGCGATCCCACGGCCACCTCTGACACCGATCGAGCACAGCGACGCCCGGCCGTCGACTGGCAGGCCGCCGCCGTCGCCCACGAGGCCGCCGGGGAGTGGCGGGCGGCTCTGCGCTGCCGATGGCGGGCGCTGGTGGCCGACCTGGACGGGCGGGGGCTGGTGGAGGAGGTGCCCGGGCGCACGGCCGGTGAGTACCGCCGGCAGGTGGCCGTGGCGCTGCCCGGGGCCGCCCCGGACTTCGACGCGGCCACAGCCCTGTTCGAGGAGGCCTGGTACGGGGAGCACCCCGCCGGCGCCGAGCAGGTTGAGCGCCTGGGGGCGCTGTCGGCTCGTGTGCTGGCCGGAGCGGGTTGAGCCGTGCGGTGGTCTGAGACTACGTGGGTGCGCGGGGCTGGGCTCCTGGTGGTGGTGGCGGTCGGGGTGCTCCTCATCGGGCGCCCGCCGAGCGAAGGCCCACCTCTGGATCCCAGCTCCACCGGTCCCCTGGGGACGGCCGCCCTGGTGGCCCTGCTGGAGGAGCTCGGGGCCGAGGTGACGGTCGGCGAGGGGGTGAGGGGCGACGGGATGGTGGGCGACCCTTCGCCTGCTGGCGGCGACGACATCGCCCTGGTCCTGGCCGACGACCTCGACGATGCCGGGCGGGCCGAGGTGACGGCGTGGGTGCAGGCGGGGGGCACCCTGGTGGTGGCCGATCCGGCCTCGACGCTGCACCCGTTCCCGATCGGCGACGTCCCCGTCCTGGGCGTGGTTGACCTGCCCGTCGACCAGGCCTGCGACCTTCCCGCCCTGGCGCCGGTCGCTGCCGTCGAGCCTCCCGCCGGCAGTGTCACCTACAAGTTGGTTCCGGGCGCGACCGGGTGCTACCGGCGGGGGGAGGCGGCCTACGTGGGCGCCACCCCGGCGGGTGAGGGGGCGATCGTGGCCATCGGCGGCGCCGGGGTGTTTACCAACCAGTCCATCGGCGAGGCCGACAACGCTGTGCTCGCCGCCGCCCTCCTGGCCCCCCGGCCCGGAACCCAGGTCTCCTTCCTCCGGCCCCCGGCGCCAGGGACGGGTGAGGAGGGCCTGGCCGAGCTGGTGGGCGACAACGTCAAGGCGGCGCTGGGCCAGCTCGGCGTGGCCTTCGCCGTCTACGCCCTGTGGCGGGCCCGGCGCCTGGGTCGCCCCGTGGCCGAGCCCCAACCCGTGGCCCTCGAGTCGTCCGAGCTGGTCGTGGCCATGGGCCGGCTCCTCCAGGAGGCCCGTCACCATGACGAGGCTGCCCGTCTGGTGGGCGACGACCTGCGCCGCCGCCTGGCCGAGCGACTGGGCCTCGGACTCGACGCCAGCGCCGAGCAGGTGGCCGAGCTGGCCGCGGCGCGCAGTGCCATCCCTGCCGGGCGCGTCCTCGCCGCCATGTCGCCCCCGCCGCTGGGCGACGCCGATGCTCTCGTCGCCCACGTCGTGAGCGCCCATGCCATCCACCAGGAGGTCGTCCATGCCTGATCCTTCGGTCGTCCCGCCCGGTCATGTCCCGCCCGGCCATGTCGCTCCCCGGGACGTCGTGCTGGCGGTTCGCGAGGAGGTGGCCAAGGTGGTGGTGGGCCAGGAGCAGGTCCTCACCGGACTGGTGGTGGCCTTGTTGGTCCGGGGTCACGTCCTGCTCGAGGGCGTGCCCGGCGTAGCCAAGACGCTGCTGGTCAAGACCCTGGCCGCCGCGCTCGACCTCGACAGCCGCCGGGTGCAGTTCACGCCCGACCTCATGCCGTCCGACGTCCTCGGCCAGTCCATCCTGGAGCAGCGGGCGGGGACGGCGTCGTTCCGGTTCCGGGAGGGGCCGGTGTTCACCAACCTGCTGCTGGCCGACGAGATCAACCGGACCCCGCCCCGTACCCAGGCCGCCCTGCTCGAGGCCATGGAGGAGCGTCAGGTCTCGGTGGAGGGGACGGCCCGGCCTTTGCCCGATCCCTTCGTGGTGGTGGCCACCCAGAACCCGGTGGAGTACGAGGGCACCTACCCGCTGCCCGAGGCCCAGCTCGACCGCTTCTTGTTCAAGCTCCTCATGCCCTACCCGAGCGCCGAGCAGGAACAGGTGGTGCTGGCCCGCCACGACCAGGGACTCGATCCCCACGACCTGGTGGCCGCCGGCGTGACCGCGGTGGCCGGGCCGACCGAGCTGGCCGCGGCCCGGGCCGAGATCGACGCCATCCGCTGCGAGGACCAGGTGCTGGCCTACGTGGTGGCCCTGGCCCGGGCCACCCGGGAGTCGCCTTCGCTCACCCTCGGGGTCTCCCCCCGGGGCGCCACCATGCTCCTGCACGCGGCCAAGGCCTGGGCCTGGCTGTCGGGCCGGGACTTCGTCTCCCCCGACGAGGCCAAGGCCATGGCCCGACCCACCTTCCGCCATCGGCTGGTTCTGCGGGCCGAGGTTGAGCTGGAGGGGGCCACGGCCGACGGGGTGCTCGACGGCATCCTGGCCACCGTGCCCGTACCCCGGTAGCAGGGCTTCCCGTGCCCGTGCCCACCCGACGCCTGGCCCTGGTGGCCCTGGCCCTGTCGGTGCCGATGCTGTTCGTCCCCCTCGGGTTGGTCGCCGCCCTGGTGGTGTTCGACGGCGTGCTGATCGCCCTGGCCGTACTCGACGCGGCGCGGGCGCCCCGCCCTGCGTCTCTCTCGGTCGAGCGTGACCTTCCCGCCGTGGTCGCCCTGGGGACGGAGGCCGAGGTGGCGTGGCGGGTGCGCAACCCGTCGTCGCGCCCAGTCGTGGTGGCCCTGGCCGACGAGCTGGCGCCCTCGCTGGGGG
>JALZNY010000012.1 GCA_030857525.1 Actinomycetota bacterium | reverse complement strand
CTCAGCTCGGGAGCGATGGTCACGCGCCGCCAAGCCGTCCACCTCTGCCAAGACATCACGGTCTATCTGGATGGCGACCTGCCGCATCTTGGTCATCCACGCGATGCTACCCCCGAGATGTCGCCCGGCCCTCGGACCGGTCCCCCTCGTCGGTAGGGGCACTTTCCTCGAACCCCTCGATCAGGCCGTCGTCTCGCCCGCTCACCAGCTGGTCGAGGTGCTCTCGGCGCTCTCTCGTTGTGATGCCGGCTGGCCGCCAACGACCCGCCCTGTGAGGTGCTGCTCGTCCCCACGGTCAGGCCCTGATCGTCCACCCCGCTGTCTCAGGCCGTCGGTACTCTCGGACCATGGCCCCGAGCACCTCACCCCCCCGGGCCGACGTCCGAGGCCCCCAGGCCGACGTTGTGGCCGTGGCCCATCGGGCCATCAGGGTCGGCCCCGCTCCCGTCGGGCGGATCGAGCGGGGCGCCCGAGAGGAGGCCGAGAACCTGATCTTGGCCCCGGGTGCTGTCCGGGCCGAAGGGGGCGGGCACCGGGCCCGGCCCGAGGCGCCCGACCGCTACCGCACGTGCTTCGAGCGCGACCTCGACCGCATCCACCACAGCCGCCCCTTCCGGCGTCTGGCCGGCAAGTGCCAGGTCTTCATCGCGCCCGACGACGACCACCTGCGCACCCGCCTCACCCACGCCATCGAGGTGGCCCAGGTGGCGACCTCGATCGCCCGAGGGGCAGGACTCAACGTGGCCCTGGTGGCCGCCGCAGCCATGGGGCACGACTGCGGGCACGGTCCGGCCGGCCACGCCAGCGAGGAGGCCTTGTCCCCCTTCGTGCCCGGTGGGTACCACCACGCCGTCTACGGGGCCGATGTCGTGCTGGCGCCGCTCAACCTGTGCGCCGAGACCCTCGACGCCGTGCGCAACCACTCCTGGAACAGGCCGGCCCCGTCGACCGCCGAGGGCGAGGTGGTGGCCTGGGCCGACCGCATCGCCTACGTCTGTCACGACTTCGAGGACGCGGTCGACGCCGGGATCGTGGCGCCCGGCGACCTGCCCGACGAGGTGGCGGCGGTGGTGGGCACCACCCGGTCCCGTCAGCTCGGCGCCTTCATCGGCGCCATGCTCGACACCATCGCCGAGACCGGCACCGTCGCCCTGCGCCCGTCCGAGGCCAGCGCCCTGGCCGCCCTGCGGGCCTTCAACTACGAGCGGATCTACCTGCGTCCGGAGGCCACCGAACAGGCCCGCCGGGTCATCAACTTGCTCCGCTCACTCACCGAGTGGTTCGTCGCCCACCCCCGGGGCATCGGCGAGGAGCCGGGATCACCCGAAACGGGGAGCGACGAGGCCGTCGTCAGCGCCGTGCGCTACGTGAGTGGGATGACCGACCGCTTCGCCCTGTCCCTGGCCGTCGAGCACCTGGGATGGTCACCGTCGAACCTGCCTCGAGGAGCCTGAGCTGGGTGCTGTGGTGGCCGGTCCCAACCGAAGGGGACGGGCGCCGGATCAGTCGGCGGCGACGGCTGTGGCCGCAGGGGTGGGAGCAGGCAGGACGTCGACCAGCTTGCGGCCCTTGCGGGAGCCGAACTTTACCTGGCCCGGAGCCATGGCGAAGAGGGTGTCGTCGTTGCCCCGCCCCACGTTGTCGCCCGGGTGGAAGCGGGTGCCCCGCTGGCGCACGATGATGCCTCCGGCCTGGACGCTCTGGCCGTCGAACAGCTTCACGCCGAGGCGCTGGCCACGAGAGTCGCGGCCGTTGCGGGTGGAACCCCCACCCTTGGTCTTGGACATGGGTCAGCTCCCCTTGGAGATCCCGGTGATCTCGATCGTCGAGTAGTGCTGGCGGTGGCCCCAGCGCTTGCGCTGGTTGCTCTTGTTCTTGTAGGTGAAGCCCCGGATCTTGGGACCCTTGGCCTCTCCCAGCACCCGGGCCACCACCGAAGCGCCGGCTAGGTCGCTCGGCGAGGCCACCACGGTGTCGCCGTCGACCAGCAGCAGCGGGGTGAAGTTCACTTCAGTACCCACCCCGCCTCGCAACAGCTCGACGTCGAGCTGTTCGCCCTCGGCCACGCGCGACTGCTTGCCCCCGGTCCTGATCACGGCATACACAGTGGGACAGGGTAACCGGGTTCTCCTCCCGTGCGACCATTCGGCCCGGTAGCTTGGGCGATGTGACGGCGACCGACGCGGCGGCGGCGACCGACGCGGCGACCGAGCCGCTGTTGTACCGGTGGACCCCCGACGAGTTCGTCCGGGCCTGGGAGGCCGGCGCCTTCGACCGGCGGGTCGAGCTGGTGGAAGGAGAGGTGTGGGCGGTGGTGATCGGACCCTGGCACGGCAAGGTCACAGCGAGGGTGGTCCGGGCGCTCCCCGGCGACGACGTCGAGGTGACGATGGCCACGCTGCCGGCCGGTGACTCGCTGCCCGACCCCGACTGCTGGGTCCTGAGGGCCGGCGCCTCGCCGGCGGGCACCATCGGCCGGCGGCTCGCCTCATGGCGAGCTGAGGACGTACTGCTGGTGGTGGAGGTCTCCGACGAGTCGGTGCTACAGGACCTGGGGGTCAAGGCAAGGCTCTACGGCCGGGCCGGCTACGCCGTGTACTGGGTGGTAACTCGGGACGCGATCTACGAGCACACCGACCCGACGTCCTCGGGCTATCGGACCCGCGTCACCTACACGCCCGGCGACCGCGTCCCCGTCGGCTACGCCGGCATCGAGCTCGAGGTCGCCGCCCTCTTGGCCGCTGGCTGACCTCGGGAGCGGCCGGGCTCAGCCGGCGGCCAGGGCGGCCAGACAGGCGGCAGCCAGCTCGGGCCGGCAGACGAGCACGTCGGGGAGGTAGACCTCGGGCTGGTTGTAGACGAGCGCCGAGCCGTCGATGCGGCTGACGTGGAGACCGGCGGCGGCGGCCACGGCCACCGGGGCAGCCGAGTCCCACTGGTACATGCCCCCGGCGTGCACGTAGGCGTCGACCTCGCCCTGCACCACGGCCATGGCCTTGGCCCCGGCCGAGCCGAGGGGGACCACCTCGGCGCCGAGCGCCTCGGCCACGGCCACGCTCTCCGGTGGGTGGCGGGTGCGACTGGTGACCACCCGCAGGGGCCCGGGCCGGGCCGGCGGGAGCTCGGGTGCGGGCTGGGTGGCCAGCACCAGGTCCTGAGCGGGCAGGGCCACCGCACCCACCGAGGCGACGCCTCCCACCACCAGGGCGATGTGCACGGCCCAGTCGCTGCGGCCGGGCTCGGCGTACTCCCGGGTGCCGTCGAGCGGGTCGACCACCCAGACCCGCTCGGCCCCGAGGCGACGTTCGTCGTCGGTGCCCTCCTCGGAGAGCACCGGGTCATAGGGGCGGGCGGCGGCCAGGAGCTCGAGGATCAGCTCATGGGCCCGACGGTCACCCTCGTCACGCAGGCGCTTGGGATCGCCCCCGTCGTCGGCGGCCCGAATGGCCAACAGGAGCTTGCCCGCCTCAGCGCCTACCTCGGCCGCCAGCGCATGATCTTCGCTCGTGATGGTTGTGTCGGTCGGCGCCATCGGGCGACCGTAGCCGGGCGGGGCCAGGGCGGGACGCGACGCCAGCTCATCGGGCCAGAGGTCTCCGGTAGCCTGGCCGGCGTGTCTCGCACCAGGTCCGTCCGCGCCCAGGCTTACCGGCCATGACCGACACGACGACCAAGCCGCCGCCCCCCGGCGCCTACCAGCTCTCCCAGCTCCGGGCCCTGGAGTCCGAGGCCATCCACATCTTCCGGGAGGTGGCCGCCACCTTCGAACGGCCGGTGCTGCTGTTCTCAGGCGGCAAGGACTCTGTCGTCATGTTGCATGCGGCCCGCAAGGCCTTCTGGCCGGCACAGCTGCCCTTCGCCGTCATGCACATCGACACCGGCCACAACTTTCCCGAGGTGATCGAGTTCCGCGACCGCACGGTGGAGGAGCTGGGCGTGCGCCTGGTCGTCGCCTCGGTGCAGGCCTCCATCGACTCGGGCCGGGTCACCGAGCGCCCGGGCGTGTCCCGCAACCGCCTGCAGACCACCACCCTGCTCGACGCCATCGCCGAGCACCGCTTCGACGCCGTGTTCGGGGGCGCCCGGCGCGACGAGGAGAAGGCCCGGGCCAAGGAGCGGGTGTTCAGCTTCCGCGACGAGTTCGGCCAGTGGGACCCCAAGAACCAGCGCCCCGAGCTGTGGAGCCTCTACAACGGTCGCCACCAGGCCGGCGAGCACATCCGGGTGTTCCCGCTGTCGAACTGGACCGAGCTCGACATCTGGCGCTACATCGCGGCCGAGGAGATCGTGCTGCCGCCGCTGTACTACGCCCACCGGCGCCAAGTCGTGCGCCGCGACAACATGTTGATGTCGCTGTGCGAGTGGATCGAGCCCGCCGAGGGCGAGGAGGTGCTGGAGATGATGGTCCGCTACCGCACGGTCGGCGACGCCACCTGCACCGCCTCGGTCGAGTCGGCAGCCACCACGCCCGAGGCCGTCATCGTCGAGGTGGCGGCCACCCGCATCACCGAGCGGGGCGCCACCCGGGCCGACGACCGGTTCTCCGAGGCCGCCATGGAGGACAGGAAAAAGGAGGGGTACTTCTGATGGAGCTGTTGCGCTTTGCTACGGCCGGCTCGGTCGACGATGGCAAGTCGACCCTCATCGGACGGCTGCTGTTCGACTCCAAGGCCATCTTCGAGGACCAGATGGAGGCGGTGGAGCAGGCCTCACTGCGCCGGGGCGAGGACACCAACTTGGCCCTGCTGGTCGACGGCCTGCGGGCCGAGCGCGAGCAGGGCATCACCATCGACGTGGCCTACCGCTACTTCGCCACCCCGGCCCGCAGCTTCGTCATCGCCGACACCCCTGGCCACGTGCAGTACACCCGCAACATGGTCACCGGCGCATCTACGGCCGACCTCGCCCTCATCCTCATCGACGCCCGTAACGGCATCGTCGAGCAGAGCCGCCGCCACGCCTTCTTGGCGTCGCTGTTGCGAGTCCCCCACCTGGTGGTGTGCGTCAACAAGATGGACCTCGTCGGCTACGACCAGGACGTCTTCGACGCCATCGTCGCTGAGTTCCGGGCCTTCGCCATGCGCCTCGACGTCACCGACTTGAGCTTCGTGCCCGTCTCCGCCCTGGTGGGCGACAACGTGGTGCACCGCTCGGCGGCCATGCCCTGGTACGAAGGCTCCTCGTTGCTGCACCACCTCGAGACCGTCCACATCGCCTCGGATCGCAACCTCATCGACGTGCGCTTCCCGGTGCAGTACGTCATCCGGCCCCGCGACGACAGCCACCACGACTACCGGGGCTACGCCGGGCAGATGGCGGGCGGGGTGCTCAAGCCCGGCGACGAGGTGGTGGTGCTGCCCTCGGGCTGGCCCTCCACCGTGGAGGCCATCGAGACCTTCGACGGGCCGGTGAGCGAGGCCTTCGCCCCCATGTCGGTGACAGTGCGCCTGGCCGACGAGGTCGACGTGAGCCGGGGCGACCTCATCTGCCGTCCCCACAACCGGCCCCATGTGGGCCAGGACATCGACGCCATGGTGTGCTGGATGGCCGAGGGGACGCTCCAGACAGGCCGGCGCTACGCCATCCACCACACCACTCGCGCCGCCCGAGCCGTGGTCAAGGACCTCACCTACCGCCTCGACGTCAACAGCCTGCACCGCGACGAGTCGGCCACCAGCCTGGGCCTCAACGAGATCGGACGGGTGCGCCTGCGCACCACCGTCCCGCTGTTCTACGACGAGTACCGGCGCAACCGGGCCACGGGCAGCTTCATCCTGGTCGACGAAGCCACCCACGCCACGGTGGCCGCGGGGATGATGCTCGACCCCACCCATGCCGGCTGAACACCGGCCTCCTCTCGTGACCGGGGTGGCTGCCAACCTGACCTGGCACCCCGGCGAGGTCGACCGGGCCCAGCGCTGGGCCGCCGTGGGGGCCAGCGGCGCGACCGTCTGGTTCACGGGCCTGTCGGGCTCGGGCAAGTCGACCGTGGCAGTGGCGGTGGAGCGCCTGTTGGTGGAGTCGGGCCGTCCCGCCTACCTGCTCGACGGCGACAACCTGCGCCACGGCCTCAACGCCGACCTCGGCTTCAGCGACGACGACAGGACCGAGAACGTGCGGCGCCTGGGCCAGGTGGCCGCCCTGCTGGCCGACGCCGGCCTGGTGGCCCTGGTGCCGGCCATCAGCCCCTTTCGAGCCGGACGAGCGGCGGCCCGAGCCTCGCATGAGCAGGCTGGGCTTTCCTTCGTCGAGGTGCATGTGGCCACCCCGCTCGACGAGTGCGAGCGACGCGACCCCAAGGGCCTCTACGCCCGCTCCCGGGCCGGCGAGCTCGACGGCCTCACCGGCATCGACAGCCCCTACGAAGCCCCCGAGACGCCCGAGCTGGTGCTCACCCCTGCCGACGGCGACGCCACCGCCCAGGCCGCCCTGGTGCTCGCCCTGCTCGAGTAGCGACCTCGGCCTACGAGGTCCAACACGGTGAGATCACCAACGAGGACATGGCTCGGTTCGAGTCCACGTTCGGCCTCATCCGTTGATGCTCGACACCGGAGCGCTCGTCGCCGCCGAGCGAGGCGACCGCCGGTTCTGGATCCTCTACAAGATCGCTCGTGATCGAGCTATCACCCCATTGATCCCCACCCCTGTTCTGGCCGAGGTGTGGCGGGGTGGCGGGCCTCGCCAAACGCTTTTGTCCCGGGCCCTCCAGGGTTGCGAACCGCTTCCTCCCGGCGAGGAGGTGGCCAAACGCGCTGGTGCATTGTTGGCGCAACCGGGGGCGACAACGCCGTCGATGCCCTCGTCGTCGCCGCAGCCGAGCAGAGCCACGACGAGGTCGTCGCGGCCGACGTCACCGACCTGGTCGAGCTCGCCGCCCACGCCGGTGGGGTCACGATCCGTCACCTCGGTGCGTGACGATCACTCCAGGGCCTCGTCGATGAGGATGCCCCGCCCGTCGCAGGTGGGACACGGGGTGGAGAGCGACTCCAGCAGCCCCTCGCCGATGCGCTTGCGGGTCATCTGCACGAGCCCAAGCTCGGAGACCTCAAAGACCTGGGTGCGGGTCTTGTCCCGGGCCAGAGCGTCACGGAAGACCCTCATGAGATCGTCCCGATTGGCCCTGATCTCCATGTCGACGAAGTCGATCACGATGATGCCGCCGATGTCGCGCAGGCGGAGTTGGTGGGCGATCTCCTCGGCTGCCTCCAAGTTGTTGCGGTAGATCGTCTCCTCCAGGCTCGAGCGCCCGACGTTGCGCCCGGTGTTGACGTCGATCACGGTGAGCGCCTCGGTGCGCTCGATGATGAGCGAGCCCCCCGAGGGCAGCCACACCTTGCGGTCGAGGGCCTTGTGGAGCTGCTCGTGCACGTGGTGGCGCTCGAAGAGCGGGAGGGGCTCCGTGATGGGGTCGTAGTACTCGACGCGATCCGACAGCTCAGGGGCGATGGAGGCCACGTAGCCTTGCACCTCCTCGAAGAGCTCCCGGTCGTCGATGACCACGCCCCGATACGAGGGGTTGAACTCCTCACGGATGACCCGCACCGCCATGTTGGGCTCCCGGTGCAAGCGGGCTGGCGCCGTCGAGGTGCGGGCCAGCTCCCCGATGCGCTCCCACTGGCGCAGCAGGTGGCCGAGGTCACGCTGGAGCTCGCCGGTGGTGGCCCCCATAGCTGCGGTACGCACGATGATGCCGTGGCCCTCGGGCTTGACATGGTCGAGGATGGCCCGCAAGCGCTTGCGCTCGTCGTCGAAGAGGCGCTTGGAGATGCCATAGGTCGACGAGTTGGGGATGAGCACGAGGAAGCGCCCAGGCATGGAGATCTCCTGGGTCAGGCGGGCCCCCTTGTGGCCGATGGGGTTCTTGGTGACCTGGCACACCACGGCCTGGCGGGCCCGCAGGATCTGCTCGATACGGGGTGGGGAGGACTCCTCGATGTCCTCGCTGTCATACTGCACGTCGCTGCGGTAGAGCACCGCGTTCTTGGGGGCGCCGATGTCGAGGAAGGCGGCCTCCATCCCGGGCAGCACGTTCTGGACCCGGCCCAGGTAGATGTTGCCGTGGATCTGGGTGTCGTCGTCATGCGCCACGTAGTGCTCGATGAGCATGCGGCCCTCGAGCACAGCTATCTGGGTGGAGGTGTCCGAGGCGTGCACGCACATGAGGTAGCGGCCCACGGGCCGGCCCCGGCGCTCCCTACCCCGCCGGTTCTCGAGGGCCTCGTCGTCGAGGGCGGTCTCGTCGAGGGGTGCGACGGCGCTGCGGTCGCCTCCCCGGGAGCGACGGCGACGGCGCGCCTTTGGCTCACCCACCTCGGCGCCGGCCGGTGTCGGTGTACCCCGGGAGAAGCGCGACGGCCGCGGCAGCGGTGCGGGGATGGTGTCGCCGATGCGGGGGCGGCGTCGCACCAGGGCCCGCTCAGCGGCTTCGGGGGACGGGGCGTTCTCGCCCATGCGCTCGGGCATCTCGTCGGGCTGGCGATCGGCCTGGTCGGCGGGGCGGTCCTGGCGGTCGGCCTCAGCCTGGTCTGGTGATCCCTCCGACGGGGGCAGGGGCGTGGAGTGCGAGGGTTCGCTCGGTACCGGCTCCGTTGGTGGTGTGTCGGTCGGTCCTATCGGGTTCGGTCCTGTCTGGTTCGGGGGGGTCGGGAT
Source organism: Actinomycetota bacterium (assembly GCA_030857525.1). GTDB lineage: Bacteria > Actinomycetota > Acidimicrobiia > Acidimicrobiales > CADCSY01 > JADDRA01. The sequence goes on along the minus strand of JALZNY010000012.1, from coordinate 3,700 downwards.
CGGTGGTGTCGGGGCCGAGGACGGGCTCGACCTCGACGCCTTGGATGCAGGCTCGTTCATCGCGGAGATTCCTTCCGGTGGTGCTCGGCGGCGGGGCGTGCGCAACGGGCCAGGCGTCGGGATCGACCGCGGCCACCAGCGGCTCCTCCCGGCCGGCGTCGTGCCAGATCAGCTGGACTGTGCGCAGCACGCGCCCTTCGGCCAAAGTCGGGGTAGGGGGCGGACAAAGAGCCATGAGCAGCTCGGACGGGCGGACGCTGCGGGGGTGCACGGCCAGCTCGGCCTCCAACTCGACGCCCCCAGGGGTGGGACCGATCACGGCGAGCGACAGCACGGCCGGGCGCAGGTCGTCGGTGACGTCGCGTCCCTTGCGCTGGCGGGTGACGATCAGCTCGTCGGCGGCCAGGGCGGCGTCGACCAGCTCCCGGGCCCGATCCACGTCGATCCCGAGGGCCTCGATGCGCCAGATACACGAGCACACCGCCTCCTGCAGCGAGGCCTGACCGGGCACCACCTCGGCTGCAGCCAGCACGTCGATCCCCAGCGGCAGCTCGGGGGACAGCCGGGCCGGCAGCTCGGCCACGCCGGCGGCGTCAAGAGGGGCGGCGTCGAGAGGGGCGACACCGAGGGGGCCGGCCAGCTCCACGTCGAGGTACTCGGCCAGCGACTCGTGGCCGGTCGACAGGGCCAGTCCGAACGACAGCTTGGGCCGGGGCCGGAAGCCCTCGGTGACGGCGACGGGCAGTCGGGCCCGGCGCAGGGCCCGCTCCCAGATGCGGGCGACGTCGCGGTGGCTGGTGAAGCGCACCTTGCCCAGCTTGGCGAAGCGCAGCCGCACTCTCATGGCACGCCCGTCATGACCGGGCCAGCAGGCGTACTGGCACCGAGGCGGGGGCGCCCAGGTCCTGGCCGGTGCCCTGGCTGCCGCCGGCGGGAGGGGTGGCCGAGGCCACCACGTGCTCGATGCTGTAGCCGGTGCAGGCTCCGCAGTCGTAGCAGGGGGTCCAGCGGCAGTCCTCCAGGCCCACCTCGTCGAGGGCGTCGCGCCAGTCCTGCCACAGGAAGTCCTTGTGCAGGCCGGCCGAGAGGTGGTCCCAGGGCAGGACCTCGTCCTGGTGGCGGTGGCGGTAGACGGTCTCCTCCGCCGACAGGCCGTGCGCGGCCAGGGCGTCTTCCCACAGGGCGAGGTTGAAGTGCTCGGACCACTCCTGGAAGGTGCCTCCGGCCCGCCACACCGTCTCGATGACCGCGCCCATGCGCCGGTCGCCCCGGCTGGCCAGACCCTCGACCAGGGTGGCCTTGGGGTCGTGCCACTTGAAGGCGACGGAGCGGTCGCGCCGCAGGTCGTCGCGCAACAGCCACATCTTGCGCTGCAGCTCGCGGGCGGTGTTCTGGCCGAACCACTGGAAGGGGGTGAAGGGCTTGGGCACGAAGCCCCCGACCGAGACCGTGACCGAGGCGCTCTTGTGGTGGCGCCGGCCGATCTCGGTGCAGTTGCGGGCCAGCTCGGCGATGCCGAGGGTGTCCTCGTCGGTCTCGGTGGGCAGGCCGGTCATGAAGTAGAGCTTCATGCGCCGCCAGCCCTGGGAGTAGGCCGACTCCACCGCGCCGTAGAGGTCGTCCTCCCGGATGAGCTTGTTGATGACCTGGCGCATCCGCCACGTGCCCGCCTCGGGGGCGAAGGTGAGGCCGGTGCGCCGGGCTCGCTGCAGCTCGGCGGCGATGCCCACGGTGAAGGCGTCGACCCGCAGCGAGGGCAGCGAGACCGAGACCTGCCCGCAGTTGGCCGGGTCGGCCACGGTGTCGGCCACCACCCGCTCGATGCCGGAGAAGTCGGCGGTCGACAGCGAGGTGAGGGCCACCTCGTCGTAGCCGGTGCGCCGCAGACCGTCGCCCACCATGCGCCGCACCTGGTCGCCGGGGCGCTCGCGCACGGGGCGGGTGATCATGCCCGCCTGGCAGAAGCGACAGCCCCGTGTGCAGCCCCGGAAGACCTCCACGTTGAGTCGGTCGTGCACCACCTCGGTCAGGGGCACGAGCTGGCGCTTGGGATAGGGCCACTCCCCCAGGTCGGCGATGGTGCGCTTCTCCACCCGCTCGGGCACGTCGGGGAAGCGGGGGGTGACGCCCACCAGGCGGGCGCCGTCGTAGGCCACGTCATACATGGAGGGGACGTAGACCCCCTCCACCGAGGCCAGGTCGCGCAACAGGCGCTCCCGGGAGCCCGGGGTGCGCCCGCCCGCCTTCCACTGGCTCACCCGCTCGGTGATGTCGGACACCACCTCCTCGCCGTCGCCCAGCACGAAGAAGTCGACGAAGTCGGCCAGTGGCTCGGGGTTGTAGGTGCAGTGACCTCCGGCGCCGATCAGGGGGTGCTCGGGATTGCGCTGCGCGCTGCGCACGGGCACCCCGGCCAGGTCGATGCAGTTGAGGACGTTGGTGTAGACCAGCTCGGCCGAGACGTTGAAGGCCAGAATGTCGAAGTCGGCTGCCGGGCGATGGGTGTCGACCGAGAACAGGGGCAGGCCGTGGCTGCGCAGCAGGGCCTCGAGGTCGGTCCAGGGGGCGTAGGTGCGCTCCGCCACCGCGTCGGGGCGCTCGTTGAGGATCTCGTAGAGGATCTGCAGGCCCTGGTTGGGCAGACCGATCTCGTAGGTGTCGGGGTAGGCGAGCAGCCACGCCACCTTGTGCGCCGCGTGCTCGGGGACTTGCGCGCCGTCCTCACAGCCGATGTAGCGGGCGGGCTTCTGCACCTGGGCCAGCAGGGGTTCGAGCCGGGGCCAGAGCGAGGACATGATGCCGTCGATCCTACCGGCCGCCCACGAGCGACCCGGGAAGGGTGGCGGTCGGCTCGATGCAGCGCCGGCTCAGGGAAACGAACCGGAGCGGGGCAGGCTGAGGGCAAGCACCGTGACCAACGATGCGTCAACACCCCAGAGCTCCTCGGCACTGAGATGACCCACCACCTCTCCCAGCCGACCAGCATCCACCGCCCGGATCTGCTCCACCATCACCTTGGTCACCTCGCCCTCCACCTCAATCGCGGGTCGGAAGGACGAGGACCGAACGTGCCGCGAGGTAGGCGCCACGATCACGGTCGACAGGGCAGCCAACTCGTCGGCTTGGACGACCACGGCGAAGCGTCGCCCCTGCTGCTCATGACCCCGACTCCCCCGCTCCGCGGGAAGGCGAAGCACGTCGCCCCTGGTCACTCGTGTGCCACCGGCACCGCCAAAGAGTCCATCAGCGCGGTGATCGTCGCCTTCTCCTGTTGGTCGGCTTCGTCGCTCGCCAAGGCCTTGACCTCGGCCACCAGTTCCTCACGTCGCCGATGCTCGGCGAAGTCGACGAGCGCAGCCCGGATGGCCTGGCTCCGACTGAGGCCACAACGCTCCAAGTAGCGCAGGGCGTCGTCCGACGCAGCGTCGGACCGGAACGAGGTACTCGACATGGTGCAACTGTACTCCTTCTCGCAGTACATCCTCAGAACAGGGTCTCCCGGATGTGGGAGCTGTGCGACAACCTCACCGCCTACGACGCCACCTACGTGGCCTTGGCCGAGGCAATCGGCTGCCGGCTCCTCACCGCTGACACCAGGCTGGCATGCGCACCCGGCCCTCGATGTTCGATCGCCGTCGTACGCCGCTGAGGCATCGACCGACGGCCGCTACCCCGCGTCTCGGTCGGCCTCGGGCGAGAC
>JALZNY010000163.1 GCA_030857525.1 Actinomycetota bacterium | reverse complement strand
ATGTAGGCCTGGCCCCCGAAGCCGGGGTTCACGGTCATGACCAGCACCATGTCGACCAGGTCGAGCACGTTGCGGACAGCCTCCGCCGGGGTGGAGGGGTTGAGAGCCACCGCGGCGCGGCCGCCGCACTCGGCCACCCGGGACAGCGTCCGATGCAGGTGCATGGTCGACTCGGCGTGCACGAGGATCCACTCGCAGCCGGCCTCGACGTAGCGGGCCAGGAGCTCGTCGGGGTTGTTCACCATGAGGTGGGCCTCGAAGGGGATGCTCACGTGGGGGCGCACAGCGGCGATCACGTCGGGCCCAAAGGTCAGGTTGGGGACGAAGTTCCCGTCCATCACGTCCCACTGGATGCGGTCGACGCCCGCCTTCTCCAGGGCCACGGCCTCCTCGCCCAGGCGGGAAAAGTCAGCAGGCAGCACGGACGGGACGATCTCCACGGTCGCAGGCATGCTTCGGATCATACCGACATACCAACTACGGTTCGAGCGGTGTCGGATGCAGGCGAGGGTGGGGACGGCAATCCGGGGAGGCCGGCGGTGTCGAATAGCGGGCCTATGGGCCAGGTGCGGGATCTGACCCTGGCCAGTGACGCCTCGTTGGTGGTGGCCATCGCCCGTTGGCGCCAGGATGCCCTGGCCGAGGCCTACCGGCGCCACGCCGGGGCCGTCTACGCTCTGTCCCGGCGGCTCTTGGCCGACCACACCCTGGCCGAGGAGGTCGTCCAGGAGGTGTTCCTGCGCATCTGGGATGCACCGGAGAAGTTCGACCCCGAGCGCGGGTCGCTGCGCTCCTACCTCCTGGCCCAGTGCCACGGGCGCTCGGTCGACCTCATCCGCTCCGAGCAGTCGCGGCGCAACCGCGAGCTCAAGGAGCACCGCCAGCAGGCCGAGGCGGGCTACGACATCGAGCATGAGGTGTGGGACCTGGCCGTGGCCGACCATGTGCGTGAGGCCATCGCCGACCTGCCCGTCGAGGAGCGCCGGGCGATCGAGTTGGCCTACCTCGGGGGCCACACCTATCGGGAGGTGGCCGCTCTGCTCGACCAGCCCGAGGGAACGGTCAAGAGTCGCATCCGGGCCGGCCTGCGGCGCATGCGGGGCGTTCTCGCCGACGCGGGCGTGGGGAGCGGGTAGTGAAGACCGAGCTGCGCCACACCGAGATCGAGGACCTGTTGGGCGTCTTCGCCCTCGACGCCCTCGACGCCGACGAACGAGACGCGGTGGGCCAGCACCTTCCCACCTGCGCCCGCTGCCGGGCCGAGGTCGAGGAGCACCGTGAGGTGGCCGCCCTGCTCGCGCATTCCGGCGCCGCTGCTCCTGAGGGCTTGTGGGACCGCATCGCCTCCTCCCTGGAGGACCAGCCTCCCGACCTCGACCTGTTGCCCAGCCCCTTCCTCCCTCGCGCCGGTCCCGACCAGGCGGTGGCGCCGGTGCCCGTGCGCCACTCGTGGCAGACCCGGGTGGCGGGCACCGTCATCGCCGCCGCCGCCGTTGTGATCGTGGTGCTCGGGGTGCAGACGGCGCAGCAGGACGAGCGTCTCGACGAGATGGCCGAGGTGCTCGCCCTCGACGCCTTGGAGCGGGCCTACCAGGCGGCGGAGGGAACGCTCGGGTCCGAGGTGGTCGACATGAAGTCCTTCGACGGGTCCATCGACACCGAGGCCGTGGTCACCGCCGACGGCCGGGGCTACCTTCGGGCGACCGGCCTGCCCGAGCTGGGCGACGGCCGCACTTACCAGCTCTGGGGCGACACCGGTGCGCAGCGGGTCTCCCTCGGCCTCCTCGGGGCCGACCCCGAGGTCGTCTCATTCGAGACCTCCGTCCAGTACATCGGCCTGGCCATCACCGAGGAGGCCGAGCCCGGTGTCATCGTCTCCGACCAGCCCATCCTGGCCTACGGCCAGCTCCCCGAGTAGGGGCCAGCCCCACGGTCCTACGTCCGGCCCTCGACCTCCTGGGCTTGGCGCAGGGACTCGGCCGGTCGCCCCCAGGGGGCCAGGCGGCTGCGGTAGCCGGCGGCCTCGGCGGCGGCGATGACGGCCGGATCGTCATCGACGAGCACCGCCACCGTGCGGTCGGCGGCCAGGAGCCCGAGGAGGTCCACCTTGACCTCGGCTGCGGCCCGGCGGTTCCCGGCGGGGCGCATCACGATCAGCGTGTAGCGCACACCGTGGTCGGCCATCCACGCCTCGGTGTCGGCCCGGCAGTGTTCGGGCCGTCCGGTGAGCAGGACGACATCGTGGCCGACGGCCAGCTCGGCGGCCAAGGCCAGCCCTTCGGGGTGGGGCGGATCGGAACAGGCGGCGGCGAAGAAGGCCTTCCAGTCCTTGGGTCGTCGTTCGAGGTGGTGGAGGCGGTGACCCACGTCGGCCAGCACCCCGTCGATGTCGACCACGGCGAGGGGCCGGGCGCCGTCGGTGCCCACGCCGTCGGTGCCCACGAGAGGCCGAGCCTAGTGTCCAGCGTGGGTCAGCAGCGGGTGTGGGGTAAGGCGGCCGTCGTGCAAGAGGTCCAGATCCAGGCGCTCACCCCCGAGCGGTTCGTCCCGCTCGTCGGCTCCGAGCAGGTGGCGCGCCTGGAGGAGGCGGCAGATGTGCTGCGTGGGTTGCTCGGGTCGGCCAGCGTGTGGAACGTCAACTCCACCGCCGCGGGCGGAGGGGTGGCCGAGATGCTCCAGCCCCTGTTGGCCTACGCCCGCGGCGGGGGGATTGACGCCCGCTGGCTGGTCATCGAAGGTGACGCCGAGTTCTTCCGCATCACCAAGCGGCTCCACAACGGCTTCCACGGGGGAGCCGGCGACGGCGGGCCGCTGGGCGATGCCGAGCGCGACCACTACGCCGCTGTGCTACGGGCCAACGCCGAAGAGCTGCTGGCCCTGGTGAATGAGGGCGACATCGTGCTCCTGCACGATCCCCAGACCGCAGGGCTGGTGCAGGCCATGATCGGCGCCGGCGCCGTCACCGTCTGGCGCAGCCACATCGGCAGCGATCGGAGCAACGATCTGGTGGAGCGCTCGTGGTCGTTCCTACGACCCTTCCTGACCGAGGCGGCCGGCTTCGTCTTCTCCCGCACGGCGTACGTGCCCGCCTGGCTGGATGACGACCCTCGGGTGCACGTCATCGCCCCGTCCATCGACCCCTTCTCGACCAAGAACCAGGAAATGGCGTCCGAGACGGTGCGGTCGGTGCTCGGCCACACCGGCGTGATCGCCGCCGACGGCGAGCGGGCGCATCCGAGCTTCGTGCGCCGGGACGGCTCACCTGGCCGCGTCGACCACCTGGCCGACATCGTGCGCACCGGTCCGGCGCCCGGGCCCGAGACACCTCTGGTGGTCCAGGTGTCGCGTTGGGACCGGCTCAAGGACATGCAGGGCCTCATGGAGGCCTTTGCCGAGCACGTGGTGGCAGGTTCGCCCGCCCACCTGGTCCTGGCCGGACCCAACGTGAGCGGGGTGGCTGACGACCCCGAGGGAGCCGAGGTCCTCAACGAGTGCTACGACGCCTGGCGTGAGCTTCCGCATGCGGCCCGGGCCCGCATCCAGCTCGTGTGCCTGCCCATGGCCGACATCGAGGAGAACGCCGCCATCGTGAACGCCCTCCAGCGCCACGCCACCGTGGTCGTGCAGAAGAGCCTGGCTGAGGGATTTGGCCTGACGGTGGCCGAGGCCATGTGGAAGGCCACCCCGGTGGTGGCCAGCCGTGTGGGCGGCATCCAAGACCAGATCGTCGACGGGGAGCATGGCCTGTTGCTGGACGACCCGGGCGATCACGCCGAGCTGGGCCGAGCCCTGCGCCGCCTGCTCGACGACCCCTCGCTGGCCGAGCGCCTGGGCTCGGCTGGACGGTGCCGGGTCATTGAGCGCTTCCTGGGAAACCGTCACCTCACCGAGTACGCCGAGCACTTCGCCACCCTGGTGCGCCACGCCGGGTCGCGCCGCGAGCCCGGGTAAGCCGGGGTCAGCCGGGTAAGGCGCCGCCTACTCCAGCTCGATGAAGATGCACTCCCCGGGGCACTCCTCGGCGGCCTCGACCGTGCGGTCGACCCCGCCCTCGGGGATCCTGGCTGTTCCCTCAGCGCTGGCAGGATGGGACTCGCCATCGAAGAGCTTCGTCTCGCCAAAGTTCGACGACTCCTCCTTGACATAGAAGAGCCCGTCGTCCTTGCCGTAGAAGATGTCGGGAGCGATCTCGGCGCACAGCCCGTCACCGGTGCAGAGATCCTGGTCGATCCAAACCTTCATGCTCATGGACTGTCCTTCCCGGCGAGGTCCGTCGTCCCTTCACGCTAGCGGACACATGGCCTGCGTCCGCGCCCTCCGTTACGCTCCCAGTCAAGTGGCTTGGGAGACGACGACAGGAGCGAGCGGGCCTGTCGCTCGCCACGCCGTCGTCCTGACCGGGGGAGACCCCGTCGATCCGGGGCTCTCCCGACTCCTGCCGTCCGGGGCCTACGTGATCGCCGCTGACGCCGGCCTGGAGCAGGCCGGCCGCCTCGGCGTGGACGTCG
>JALZNY010000162.1 GCA_030857525.1 Actinomycetota bacterium | reverse complement strand
CAGCGCCTTGCTCGGCGGCAACCCTTTCGGCCTTCGCGAGCGCCTCATGGGCTCGGCCACGCCCGAGGCACGTCCTGCCGCCGCCAGCCGGGCCGCGGGGGAGGCTCCGGTGGCACCGAGGATGGAGCCCCAAGAAACGGTGCTGCGCTCCCAGCCCTGGTGGCAGAGCGTGGCTACCCTGGAGGGCGACGGCGCCACGGAGTCTGAGCCCTTCACGATCGATGACGGGGCCATCCAATGGCGGGTTACGTGGTCCTGTGAGTCCGGCACCCTGGCCGTGAAGGCTGGCGGTGGTGGGGCGGAACCGCTGGTCGACGGCAGCTGTCCTGGGACCGGGAAAGGCTACGGCTCCGACAGTGGACCTACGAGCTTGGCGGTCGAGGCCGACGGGCCCTGGCAGCTCCGGGTGGAGCAGCAGCTCGACGTCCCGCTCGTCGAGCCACCGACGGCGACCATGACGGATCCCACCACGACGGTGGCCAGCACGGGGTCGTTCTACCGGATGGACCAGTCGGGGACGGGCACGGTGTCGATCTACCGTCTCGACGACGGCAGCCATGCGTTGCGGCTCGACGAGTTCTTCGTCACCCCCAACGTCGACCTCGAGATCCACCTGAGCCCCCTGGCGGCACCTCAGACCACCGAGGAGTTCATGGGCACACCCTCGGTGTCGGTGGCTCCGCTCGACGTGACGGCGGGATCCATGAACTTTGTCATCCCGCCCGAGGTCGATCCGGCCCAGTACGCCTCGGTGGTCATCTGGTGCCCATTGATCGACAGCGCCTACGCAGCAGCCACCCTCGCGCCGGCTTCGTGATCGACCGATGAGCGCCCCGGGCACCCTGGCGCCGCTCGCGCCCGGCCGGCCGCAGCTTCTCCTCGGTGGCCGGGCCATCCCCGTGGTGCTGCCCAGCCGGCGGGATCCCCGATTCAAGCTGTCGGCCGTCATCGTGACCCTGCACGTGCTCGGCCAGACCGTGCTGGGCTTCAAGGTGTCCATCGCCCAGATCCTGGTCACCATCGGGGTGGGCGCCCTCCTCGAGCTGGCGGTGACCTTCCGCCGTCAGCACGAGCTGGTGTGGCCGGCCAGCGGCATCCTCACCGGGAGCGGCGTGGCCTTCGTGTTGCGGGCGTCGGGGACCGACAACGGCGACTGGTGGAGCCTCAACGGGATCGGGTTCTTCATCCTCGCCGTGGTGCTCGCCCTAGCCTCGAAGTACCTCATCCGCCCCGGTGGGCGCCACCTCTTCAACCCGTCGAACGTCGGCCTGGTGTGGACGCTGCTGGTCATCGGACCCAACCACGTCTTCCCCCAGTACCTGTGGTGGGGGCCCAACGACGTCGGCGTTGCGCTGGCCTACGGCGTGATCCTGGTCGGGGGGCTGTGGATCCTCCCCAAGGTGCGCATGGAGCCCATGGTCGTGGCCTTCATGGTCACCTTCGCCGCGTTGATCGCCGTGTTCGCCCTCGGCGGGCAGAGCTTCATCGCCATCTGGCACGACGGCCCGGTCAGCGGGCTCTCGTACTGGCTCAACGTCGCCGTATCGCCCGAGGTGCTGGTGTTCGTCTTCTTCATGATGTCCGATCCTCAGACGGCGCCCAAGACCCCCGACGGGCGGATCATCTACGGCTTCGCCACCGCCGTGGTGGCGGCCGGGCTCACGTACTTCCAACCCACCGAGTTCGGCATCAAGTTGGCCATCCTCTCGAGCCTGGTGGTGGTGTGCGCCCTGGTGCCGTTCATCGAGCACGGACTCGAGCGGCTCGGCCAAAGCGAAGCCGGCGACCGTGCGCGGCCCGCTGCTCGGCCTGGTGCTGCTCCGCCGGCGCTCTCCCGCCTGGCGGTCGCCGTGCGCAACCCCATGATCGCCGCTGCGCTGATCGTGGCCGTGGCCGCACCGGTGAACACGGCGGTCCTGGCCGGCAACGACCAGGTCGTCCTCATCGAGCGCGGCCTCACCGGCGAGGCCAACGCTCAATAGCCGCCACAACCGGCGATCATTTGCCGTTCTGGCCCCAGTAGGGGGACAGAACGGGGGCGTTCCTGGGGTCAGAAGCAGTGAGCTCCCCGTCCGGCCAGGATCAGCTTGGTCAGCTCGGTGATCGCCTCGATGGCCGCCGCGCCGGGACACGCATCGATCGGGGCCAGGCCCAGGCGCTCGGCCTCGGCCACGTTCGGGTCATCGGGGACACGGGCGGCCAGGTTGAACCCCGGGTGGTCGGGCTCGTGGCGGAAGCGGTTGCCCACCACCAAGGGCTTCTGGCCGGCGACCATGGGCATGAGCCGTCGAGCCGTCATCGCCGAGCGCCAGGATGGCCCGACGACCACCAGCGTGTCGTGGGCGAAGGCGTGGTAGCGCTCGAAGGGGGTGGTGGGGCCGGCCTCCAGGTCGGCGACGACGTCCCAGTCGGGCCCCCCGAAGCCCAGCAGGACCTGCACGAGGGCCGGGACGGAGCGCTTAGCGGCCTCCTTGGCGGGTGAGCTGATCTTGCCCACCCCGAGGAAACGGACCCCGTCGGGCCCCACCACCGAGCAGCGTTCGACCACCGATCCGGGCGTGACTCCGGTGGCGAGCTGCCACCCGTAGTTGGCGCCGGGATGCTCCTCCACCACGTCGAGAGGTAGCCCCGCCTCTCCGACGGGGACCCCCAGGCTGAAGGCCATGCCCGGGTTGGTGTCGAGGTCGACGGCCAGCACCTTGCGTCCCCGTCGGGCGAGGAGCCGGGCCATGGTGCTGGCCAGCACGGTCTTTCCGACGCCGCCCTTGCCCATCACCGCCAGCCGGATGCCGAGCCCGGCCCACGCTTGCCGTTTGACCGGCTCATCGACGGCCTCGACCTCGTCCCGGGCACGCCTCTGGCGCTCGATGAGCAGGTCGCGGTGGCGGGAAATGTCGGACCGCACGCGGTCGAAGGCCGGCGCTCCATGCCAAGGACCGAGGTAGCGCCGGTAGCTCGACGCCTGGCGGCCGACGGCGAGCCAGAGCCGACAGATCTCCGCAGGGTCGACCGCGGCCGTGGCCGCGGTCATCGTCCCGGCCAGGACCTCGGCCTGGCGGGCCATGGTCTCGATCGCCCAGACGTCTCTCGGCGTCAGCTCGTCCCTCACCTACCCACGCGATGTCTCAGCCTTCGACCGGCGCATCCCGAGGAGGAGGGCCAGGCCAGCGACAGCCAGGGCGGCGCCGGCGCCGAGCAGACCCCAGAGCCAGCTCCTGTCGCTCGCGGTGGCGCTCACCGGCACCGGAGCCTCATCGAAGCGGACGCGCGTGAAGTAGGCATCCTCGGCGTCTCCCTCCCGGCCCGTCGCCCGTGAGTCGGACCAGGCCAGGTAGGCGGTGCCATCGGTGGAGGCGATCCCCATGGGCCCCTGCGTGTCGCTGTTGGCGAAGGTGGCACCCTCGGCGCCATCGACGGAAGGGTTGGTGATCCGCTGGTTCGACGACCAGGTGGCCCCGCCGTCCTCGGAGTAGCTGTAGTACGCGTCCCAGTAGCGCTGACCCACGGTGGCCCCCATGTCCTCATCCACCTCGCCCGGGCTGTAGAAGGGGTCGTTGCGATAGTCGTACCAAGCCACGTCGATGCGTCCGTTCGGGGCCACGGTGATGCCAGGCAGGTACTGGTCGGCCCCGCGGGACGGGTCGTCGTCGGTGATGTTGATGGGCTCGCTCCATGTCGTTCCCTCGTCGCTGGAGGTGGTGAAGTACACCTCGGACGGCGTGGGCGCCTCGTCCTCGCCCGTCCGCTCCCGGGCGGCGTAGACCAGGTACAGGTCGCCGCTCTCGGGGTCCACCGAAGGCACGGCGATCTCGATCGGACGGGAACCGTCGTTGGCCACGCTCGACTCCCACGTCGCCCCGCCGTCGGTGGACTTGAACATGAGCAACCTCGACGGGGGACGGGTCTGTCCTGGGGGAGGGGCTCGGAGGGACTCCTCGCTGAAGGCGTACACCGTGCCGTCGGGACCGACCACCGGCAGGGCTGACGACCCGCCGTAGCCCTCCTCGACGCCGGCGGCGGCGAGGAGGTCGATCTGCTCGTTCCAGGACTCTCCGCCGTCGTCCGACGATGCGATGTAGGGCCGGAACGGCAGGGAGACATCAGGCGGCTGGAGGTCGAGGCCCCACAGACCCCAGCGCCAGCCCACGTAGAGCTTGTCGGGATCGTTGGGGTCGGTGGCGAGACGGGAGAACTTGTGCCAGAGGTTGCCCTCGGTCGGCTCCCCCTCGTTGCCGTAGTCGGCCGGGTCGAGGGTGATCCGGTCGGCGGCGGCCACGGTGACGGTCTCGAAGGTGCGGCCCAGATCGTCGGTGCGAGCGACCAGGAGGGGGTTCGGGCCGTTGGGGTGGCCGGTCGCGGCCGACGAGCCGCTGAGCGACACCTACAGCGTGCCGTCCGAGGCGAACGCCGGATAGGTCGTGTAGCCGAAGGACCGCTGGATGCAGAACTCCTGATCCTCGGGCTTGCCCGACGCCTTGCGAGCCAGGCTCCTCACCGTCGGGGGGATCCTGGCC
>JALZNY010000161.1 GCA_030857525.1 Actinomycetota bacterium | reverse complement strand
CCCCTACCGATGGTGCCGGCTGGTGGGGTGACCAACTCGTTGGCCGCCAGCGCCTCCTCGTAGACCTGCTTCTCCGAGGCGTCGATCCGATGCCCGAAGGTGGCGTCGACCACGACCGTCCAGGTCTGGTAGGGGCGCTCCTTGACCAAGGCCCGCACCGCTTCGTCCAACTGGGCCAGGCTGGGCAGGCTGCGCCCCTCGGTCGCGATGTTGGAGCCGTCTATGACCAGGTGACGAAGGGCGTCAGCCATGATCGACCATCTCGTTCTCCTCTCGATGGTGGGCCCGGATGCCGGCCCGGTCCGTGACCGGCACCGGCACCATCCCGGCCTCCGTCCCTCGGGATCGAGGGGCCAGGAATGGAACCCACGGTGCTACCCGCGCTGTTCGTTGCGAGTGCTGCGAGGCGGGAAGCCACAGCACTCGGATGCTCAACTTCGGGTCTTCCCTCGTCGAGAGGAAGACCCGTTGCCGCTCAAACCTTATCGGGCCCACCAGGCGAACGGGTGGAGTGGCTCTGGCAGCCCTCGGTCGACCCTCAGTCGACTCCCTCGAAGGCCCGGTCGAGGAGCTCCTCCTGCTCCCGGAGATGGAGCTTGAAGCTGCCGGTGGCCGGGCTGCCGAACCCGTTGCGGCTGGCGTGGCCGAGCTTGGTCGAACCGCCGAGCACCCGGTGCAGCCGACCATGCACGTAGGGCCACGGTCCCATGTTCTCGGGCTCCTCCTGCAGCCAGTACACCGAGTCGGCCCCTCGGTAGCGGTCGAGCAACTCGGCGAGGACGACCTGGGGCCAAGGGTAGAGCTGCTCCACCCGCACCACGGCCACCGGGGCCTTGGCCTGGTCCCGACGAAGCATGGCGTCGTAGGCCACCTTGCCCGAGCACAGGACCACCCGTCGCACCGACGCCGGATCCTCGACGGCGGGGTCGTCGAGGATCGGGAGAAACGACCCGTGGACGAGCTCGTCGACGGCCGAGCGCGACTCCCGTGCCCGCAGCAGGTACTTGGGGGTGAAGACCACCAGGGGCTTGCGCTGGGTCCGCCTGGCCTGACTGCGCAGGAGGTGGAAGTACTGGCCGGCGGTGGTGGCGTTGACGACGCGAAGGTTGTCGTCGGCGCACAAGGTCAAGAAGCGCTCGATGCGACCCGAGGAGTGCTCGGGACCCTGGCCGTCGTAGCCGTGGGGAAGCAGCAGCACCAGAGCGGAGCGCTGGCCCCACTTCTCCTCGGCTGCGGCCAGGAACTGGTCGACGATGATCTGGCCGCCGTTGACAAAATCGCCGAACTGCGCCTCCCAGGCGACCAAGGCCTTGGTGTGCACCACCGAGTAGCCGTACTCGAAGCCCATGGCCGCGTACTCCGACAACGACGAGTCGTAGACCCAGAACTTTCCCTGCCCCGGACACACCTGGGTGAGGGGGGCATGCTCGACCCCGCTGCGATGGTCGAACAGGACCGAGTGGCGATGCGAGAACGTTCCCCGACGGGTGTCCTGCCCGGTGAGGCGAATGTCGGTGCCCTCGGCCAGCAGGGAGCCCAGGGCGAGCGCCTCGGCCGTAGCCCAGTCGACCTTGCCCGTCTCCCAGAGACGGCGACGGGCCTCGAACTGGCGGGCCAGCTTGGGGTGCACCTCGAATCCCTCGGGCGCCCGCTCCAGGGCGTCGAGCACACCGGTGAGCAGTGCTCGAGCGACGCCGGTCACCGGGTCGGCTTCGACGCGGGCCGGGGCCGGGGGAAGCGACGACGGTCGGAATGACGGGCTCGGGTCCCGCGTCTGCTCGAAGGCCGCCTGCAGGCGGTCGGAGAAGTCGTCGAGGGCGCGCTCGGCCTCCTCCAGGGCGATGTCGCCCCGCTTGACCAGGAGCTCGACATAGAGCTTGCGCACCGATCGGCGTGCTTCGATGCGCCGGTACAGCACCGGTTGCGTGTAGCTCGGGTCGTCGCCCTCGTTGTGCCCGAAGCGCCGGTAGCACCACATGTCGATGACCACGTCGAGGTGGAAGCGCTGCCGGTAGGCGAACGCGAGCCGGGCCACCCGCACGCACGCTTCGGGATCGTCGCCGTTGACGTGGAAGATCGGGGCTTGGACCATCTTGGCCACATCGGTGGCGTACACCGAGGAGCGCCCGAACTCGGGGGCGGTGGTGAAGCCGAGCTGGTTGTCGATGACCAGGTGCACGGTGCCCCCCGTGCGGTAGCCCCGCAGGTCGGACAGGTTGAGCGTCTCGGCCACCACGCCTTGGCCGGCGAAGGCGGCGTCGCCATGCACGAGGAGCGGCAGGATGGAGTAGGAGGTGGGCTGATCGATCAGGTCCTGGCCGGCCCGGACCATGCCCTCCACCACCGGGTCGACGGCTTCGAGGTGCGACGGGTTGGCGGCCAGCTCGACATCGATCTCGACCCCGGCGCGACTGGCGAAGCGCCCCCTGGCGCCCAGGTGGTACTTGACGTCGCCCGAGCCCTGCACCATGGCCGGGTCGACGATCCCCTCGAACTCGCCGAAGATCTGGTCGAGGGGCTTGCCCACGATGTTCGACAGCACGTTGAGCCGGCCCCGATGGGCCATGCCCATGACCACACGCCCGAGACCGGCGTCGGCCGCAGCGTCGACCACGGCATCGAGGAGGGGGATGGCCGACTCCGCCCCCTCGATGCCGAAGCGCTTGGCGCCCACGTACTTGGTGGCCAGGAACCGCTCGAAGGCCTCGGCCGCGTTGAGCCGGCCGAGCACATGGCGCTGCTCATCGAGGTCGAGGCCCACGCGCACACCCTCGACGTGAAGTTGGATCCAGCTCTTCTGCTCGGGATCCTGGATATGCATGTACTCGATGCCGGTGGTGCGGCAGTAGGCGTCGCGCAGGATGCGCAGGATCTCGCCCAGGGGGAGCCGGTGGGTACCGGCCAGACCACCGGTTAGGAACTCGCGGTCGAGGTCCCAGATGGTGAGGCCGTAGGTGGCGGGATCGAGCTCGGCGTGGGTGTGTGGTTCCTTCACCGCCAGCGGGTCGAGGTCGGCGATGAGGTGACCCCGGACGCGGTGCATGTTGATGACCCGGTTGACCTGCATCTGCTTCTCGAGGTGGGTGTCGGGAGCGTCGACGGGGTTGACGTCGCGCCGCCACTGCACCGCCTCGTAGGGGATGCCGAGCGAGCGGAAGAGCTCGTCGTAGAAGCGGTCTTCGCCGAGCAGGAGCTCGTGCACCCTCCGCAGGAACAGGCCTGACTCCGCCCCCTGGATGATGCGATGGTCGTAGGTGGAGCTGAGCGTGACGACCTTGGAGACCCCGAGCTCGGCCAGGGCCCGAGGGTCGGCCGCCTGGTACTCGGCCGGGTGGTCGATGGCACCCACCCCCACGATCAGGCCCTGGCCCCGCACCAGGCGGGGAACCGAGCCCACGGTGCCGATCGTGCCGGGGTTGGTGAGGGTGACGGTGGTGCCGGCCAGGTCGTCGGCGCTGAGGCGACCGGAACGCACCTTGCGGATGATGTCCTCGTAGGCGGCGTGGAAGCCGCGGAAGTCGAGGGTGTCGGCGTCGGTGATGCACGGGACCATCAGGCTGCGGCTGCCGTCGGGCTTCTCGACGTCGACGGCGACGCCGAGCCCCACGTGGTCGTGGCGGACCACTCCGGGCTGTCCATCGACCTCCTCGTAGGCGGCGTTCATGGCCGGCACCGCCTCGAGCGCCCGGATCACGGCGTAGGCGATGAGGTGGGTGAAGCTGACCTTGCCGCCCCGCGTGCGACCGAGGTAGCCGTTGATGACCTGGCGATTGACCTCCAGGAGCTTGGCCGGCACGATCCGAAAGCTCGTGGCGGTGGGGACCTCCAGGCTCGCCTCCATGGTGCGGGCGATGCGAGCGGCTACCCCCTTCAACCGTTCCGCCCCCGAGCGGGCTGGGCTGGGGTCACTTCGGGTGCGGTCACTGCGGTAGCCGGCGAAGAACTCCTGCCACCGCTCCCCCACCGACGAAGGATCTTGCACGTAACGCTCGTACATCTCGTCGACGAGCCAGGCGTTGGGACCGAAGGCGTTGCTCGGCCCGGACTGCGTCACGATGCCAGGCTACCGGGGGCCGCCCGACGGCCGGGTCCTTGGCCTTCCCCCCTCGGGCACCGGTAGGTGCGCCATGTTCTTAGTGCGCGCAGGCCATGAGCAGTGCGAGAATGGTCAGGCGCGGGAAGCCCCCGCTGCCAATCCCCCCCAACGCACGAGCCGGCCGGCACCCCCCCAGCACGGGTGCCGGTCGGTGAGTGCACCCCGGCGCAAGCTCCCTTGGCGAGTCGGGCCCGGTACGGTCGAGGCCATGCCCGCCCAGTACATCTACACCACCCAGCGCCTCGGCCGGTTCCATGCTCCCGACCGCCAGGTGCTGGAGAACATCTCGTTGTCGTTCTATCCGGGCGCCAAGATCGGGGTGATCGGGGCCAACGGCTCGGGCAAGTCGTCACTGATGCGGATCATGGCCGGAGAGGACGACGGCTACAGCGGCGAGGCCCGCCTCAGCCCCGGCTTCTCGGTCGGGCA
>JALZNY010000160.1 GCA_030857525.1 Actinomycetota bacterium | reverse complement strand
GACCGGGGTGGTCGTGCACCGGCCGGGCGACCCGGCTGCGGTGGCGGCCAGTCTGGCTCGGCTCCTCGACGACCCCGAGGAGCGCCGGCGATTAGGTGAAGGAGCCCGCCGGCGAGCGGTGGGGGAGTTCGACTACGACATTCTCGCCGCTCAGCTCCAGGCCGGGCTGGCGTCGTCGCTGGCGTGAGGCAGGAGGGGTTCAAGGGGGAAGGTTCGCCCGACGGGGCGTGAGCGCAGGGCTACCATCGGTTCTCCAACCCGAGGCGAAGATGCCGGGCGGCCGTCGAGGCGGTTCGGTGACGAGGAGGTGCGAATGGTCGCCATCACCGAGGACGAGATCCGTAGGCTCGCTGGCTTCAAGGGGGAGCAGGCGCCGGTCACGAGCTGCTACCTGAACGTCGATGGCGCCACCCACGTGCGCCACCAGGATGTGGTGCGCGAGCTCGACCGAGTCGTGCGCGGCGCTCGAGCCCGCGTCAACGGCGATGCTTCGGTGGCCAGCGACCTGGCCCGCATGGAGGCCCACGTGCGGGGTGGTCTGGACCGTTCCCGCACGCGGGGTCTGGCCATGTTCTCGTGCACGGCGCACGACTACTGGCAGGTCATCGAACTGCCCGTACCCGTGCACAGCCAGGTGGTGGTGAACCACACCCCGAGCATCCGCCAGCTCGAGGTCGTGGTCGACCAGCACGAGCGCTTCGGTCTGCTCCTGGTCGACCGTCAGCGGGTGCGGATGCTCGTCTTCGAGCTGGGTGAGCTGGTGGAGTCGACCGCCGCGTTCGACCAGCTCCCTCGGGGCGACGACGAGGACCACAGCTACACCAAGGACCAGGTCCGCGACCACGCCGCCGCCCGTGTCCGCCAGCACCTCCACCATGGTGCCCAGGTGGCCTTCCAGGTGTACCAGGCCCAGGGGTTCGAGCGCCTCATCGTCGGCGCCCCCGACGACCTGGCCGGAGAGCTCGAGTCGGTCCTGCACCCGTACCTGCGCGAGCGGGTGGTGGCCCGTTGTGCCATCCCCCTCCATGCCTCCGACGACGAGGTCCGCCGGGCTGCCCTGGAGGTGGAGGCGGAGGTGGAGCGGGCCAAGGAGGCCGAGGCCGTGGCCTTGCTGCGTGAAGGCCTCGGCGCCGGTGGTCGGGCGGTGGCCGGGCTGGCCGACACCCTGGCCGCCCTGGTGGAACGGCGGGTGGAGACCCTGCTCGTGTCCTCGGGCTACGTCCAGGCCGGCTGGCGTTGTGGCGCCTGCAAGTGGATCGGCACCCGTGGACGGTCGTGCCCGGTGTGCGGGGCTGAGATGACCCAGGTCGACGACGTGGTCGAGGAGGCGGTGGAAGAGGCGCTGGTCCAGTCGTGCCGGGTCGAGATCTGCGTCGGCAACGCCGATCTCGACGTTCTCGGGGGCATTGGCGCCCTGGCGCGCTACTGAGTAGCAGTAGCGGAGGCGAGGGGCGGGTCACCGTCGGCATCGACGTCGGGGGCACCAAGCTCCTCGGGCTCGCCCTGGACGGGCGGGACCGACCGGTGTGTGAGCGCCGCCGGGCGACGCCCAAGGTCGGCGCTGCACTGGTGGCCAGCCTGGTCGAGGTCGTCCTCGAGATCTGCCGCGAGGTCGACGACGTGGTGGCGGTGGGGGTGGGACTGCCCGGCCTGGTCGATCGCCAGGGCCGGCTGGCGTTCGCTCCGCACCTCCCCGGCGTGGTCGACCTCGACGTCGCCGGTCCCCTGGCCGGCGCCACCGGCCTGTCCGTGTCCGTCGACAATGACGCCACCGCTGCCCTGGCCGCCGAGCACCGCCTCGGCGCCGCGCGGGGCGCCACCGACGCCGTGCTGGTCACGCTGGGCACAGGGATCGGCGGGGCGCTGCTGCTGGGCGGCCAGCTCCAGCGGGGCGCGGCGGGCTTCGCCGGCGAGGTGGGTCACATGGTGGTCGAGGTCGGGGGGCGACCGTGTCCCTGCGGGCGCCGCGGGTGTTGGGAGCGCTACGCCTCCGGAGAGGCGTTGGCGCGCCTGGCCGCCGAAGCCGGACGTGAGCCGGAGGATCCCGTCGTCCTCGGTCAGCTCGCCCGGTGGGTGGCGCTGGGTCTGGCCAACCTGGTGCACGTCCTCGACGTGGAGCGGGTGGTCGTGGGCGGGGGGATCTCCACGCGGGGCGAGGCCCTGCTCGCGCCACTACGGGCGGCCTTCCTCGCAGCGGTGGTGGCGCCCGGGCACCGTCCGCCGGTGAACATCGTGGGCGCCGTGCTGGGGGAGCGGGCTGGGGCCGTGGGTGCCGCCTTGCTCGCCCGGGACCGGGTGGACGGGGCGGAGATCAACCCGAGGGGCGCACCAGGAGGCGGGTAGCGTCGGGGCGTGGAGTTCCGCCGCATCACCTCCCTGCCGCCCTACGCCCTGGGCATCATCGACGGTCTCAAGAAGCAGGCTCGCTGGGCCGGGGAGGACGTCGTCGACCTGGCCTTCGGCAATCCCGACATCCCCTCCCCGGAGCTGGCCGTCGCCAAGCTGGCCGAGGCCGCCCGCAACCCCCGCAACCATCGCTACTCCCTCAGCCGGGGCCTCCCCAAGCTGCGGGAGGCGCTGGCCGACCTCTACCTGCGCAAGTTCGGGGTGACGCTCGACCCCGAGACCGAGGTCATCAACACCATCGGGGCCAAGGAGGGGTTCAGCCACCTCATGTGGACCCTGCTCCAACCCGGCGACGCCGCCCTTGTGCCCTCGCCGTCGTACCCCATCCACATCTACGGGCCACTCTTCGCCGGCGCCGACGTGCGGGAGATGCCGCTCGGCGACAGCAAGGCCGACTTCTTCGAGGTCCTGGTCGAGCGCTACGAGTACTCCTGGCCCAAGCCCCGGGTGATCGTGCTGTCGTTTCCCCACAACCCCACCACCACCTGCGTCGACCTCGACTTCATGCAGAAGGTGGTCGACTTCGCCCGGGAGCACGAGGTGGTGGTGGTGCACGACTTCGCCTACGCCGATCTCGGCTTCGACGGCTACCAGCCGCCCTCGATCCTCCAGGCCGAGGGGGCCAAGGAGGTGGCGGTCGAGCTGTACTCGATGACCAAGTCGTTCTCCATGGCCGGGTGGCGGGTGGCGTTCATGGCCGGCAACCCCGAGATGGTGGCCGCCCTGGCCAAGCTCAAGAGCTACCTCGACTACGGCACCTTCCAGCCCATCCAGATCGCGGCCACCGTCACCATGAACGAGGCGTGGGACTACCCCAGCCAGGTGCGCGACATCTACCAGGCCCGGCGGGACTCCCTGTGCGACGGGCTGGCCCGCATCGGCTGGCCGGTGGAGCGGCCCCAGGGCACCATGTTCGTGTGGGCGCCCATCCCCGAGGCCTACCAGGAGAAGGGTTCGGTGGAGTTCGCCAGCGACCTGGTGACCGAGGCCAACGTGGCCACCTCCCCGGGCGTGGGCTTCGGTCCCGGCGGCGACGGCCACGTCCGCTTCGCCCTCATCGAGAACGAGCAACGCATCACCCAGGCCGTGCGCAACCTGCGGCGCTCCCTCACCAAGCTGTAGCGAAGGAAACCCGGCGTTCACACCGGGTTCGTAGGCTCGGGCTGTGGATCGCTTCGTCGTGCGCGTGTGGCTCCCGGATCGACCGGGGGCGCTGGGGCTGGTGGCCAGCCGCATCGGTGCGGTGCGGGGCGAGATACACGGGATCGAGATCCTGGAGCAGGGGGCGGGGCGGGCCATCGACGAGTTGGTGGTGGAGCTGCCCGACGCCGGGCTCATCGACCTCCTGGTCGGGGAGGTCAACGCCGTGGACGGCGTCGATGTCGAGGAGGTGCGGAGGGCGCCGGTGTCGTGGCGCGATCCCCGCTACGACGCCTTGGAGACGGCGGCGTCGCTGATGGGTGCGGTGACGCCGGACGAGGTGCTCAAGCTGTTGGTCGACCACGCCACCCTCGACCTCGAGGCGGCATGGGCTGCGGTGGTGGGCGGCCCTGCCACCACCGTGGTAGCCCAGGTGGGTGGGGCCCCGGACCCGGCCTGGCTGGTGGCCTTCGTCGAGGGCAGCCGTTCCTCGGCACTGGTGGCGGCCGGCGATTGGGGACCCGACGACATCGCCTGGGCGCCACTCGTCGACGCCGGCCTCGATCTCGTCCTCGGGCGCCACGGCCGGCCTCTCCGGGCCCGCGAGCGCCACCAGCTCCTGGCGCTCTCCCGCCTCGCCGACCTCCGTTGGGCTCAGCTCTCCGACGTCCGGCGCGAAGCCGCGCCCCTCGCCGCTCGGCCCCTAAGGTAGGAAGATGCGGGTCGGGATGCTGACGGGTGGGGGTGACTGCCCGGGGCTCAATGCCGTGATCCGGGCGGTGGTGCGAAAGGGCGAGCGCTTCCACGACGATGAGTTCGTGGGCTTCCTGGACGGCTGGAAGGGGCTGATTGAGGCCAACACCGTGCCCCTCGACGTCGAGGCCATGCGAGGCACCCTGCCCAAGGGCGGGACGGTCATCGGCACGTCGCGGACGAACCCCTACAAGATCGAGGGCGGGGTCGAGCGGGTGATGGCGACG
>JALZNY010000011.1 GCA_030857525.1 Actinomycetota bacterium | reverse complement strand
GTGCTCGTCGGCGCCCGGCTGGCCCTGCCCGCCGCCGCCCGGCGGGGCATCGACGCCGAACGGTTCTACGACGTGCTCACCTGGGCCCTCTTCGGCGCCCTCATCGGGGCCCGAGTGGCCTACGTGCTCAACCACCTGGGCGACTACCTCGACGATCCCCTCGGCATCGTGCGGGTGTGGGAAGGGGGCTTCTCCCTGCTCGGGGGCCTGGCCGGAGCGGTGGTGGCGGGCTATCCCAAGCTGCGGGCCTACCGCATCCCGTTCTGGCGCTACCTCGATGCGGTCGTGCCCGGCATCGCCTTGGGCATTGCCGTGGGCCGCATCGGTGACCTGGTCATTGCCGACCACCTGGGCAAGCCCACCGACCTCGTGCTCGGCTACGTGTGCCCC
The DNA here is from genome assembly GCA_030857525.1 of Actinomycetota bacterium. Lineage (GTDB taxonomy): Bacteria > Actinomycetota > Acidimicrobiia > Acidimicrobiales > CADCSY01 > JADDRA01. The sequence continues at coordinate 12,051 of JALZNY010000011.1, read as the reverse complement.
GAGGTCGAGACGGGCTCACCCTGTCTGGCCCCCGTGGGCCAGGCCGTGCACCAGACCGCGCTCTACGACATGGTGGGCGCGGCCATGGTGTTCGCCCTGTTGGTCTGGCTGGCCCGCCGGCCCCGTCCCGAGGCGTTCCTCACCGCCACCTTCGGGCTGACCTACGGGATCGTCCGCATCGTCGAGGGGTTCTCCCGGCTCGACGTCACCCACGGCACCGGGCTCAACGGCAGCCAGTGGACGGCGCTGGCCGTGGTGGTGGCCGCCGCCGTGGCCCTGGTCGCCCGCCGGGGACTCGAACCGGCTCCCGAAGCTCCCGAAGCTCCCGAAGCTCCCGAAGCTCCCGAAGCTCCCGAAGCTCCCGAAGGCGCCAGCGACGGCCCGGACGAAGCCGCGGAGGATTCCGGCGTCGGTGTCCCTGCCGCCGAGGAGCCCGACGCTCCCCAGACGATAGGTTGAGCGGGATGGAGCGGCTGGCCACCGAGGCTCTCGAGAACCCGCCGCGGCATACACCGCCGGTCCGGCCCACCTCGCCGGCCGACGTCTGGATGCGCCGGCTCCTGCGGGTCCCCGACCGGGTGGCGCCCATCTCCGAGGCCGAGCTGCGCCGAGGGGTCAGCGCCTCGGTGTTGGTGTCGGCCACCCGGTGCCTGCTCACCTACATCGTGTTGCCCTTCGTCCTGCCCGCCCTCAGCCTGGCTGCGGGGGTGGGACCGCTCATCGGGCTGCCGCTCGGACTGGTGGCCATCGTCGCCAACGTCGTCACCGCCCGGCGGTTCTGGCTCGCCGATCACCGCTACCGCTGGCCCTACACCGCCTTGGCCACGGTGATCCTGGCCCTGCTGGTGGTCCTGGTGGTGCGCGACATCGCCGAGCTGTTGAGCTGAGCGTGTCCGGCACCGAACGTGCCGAGGCCGGTGAGGGCCAGCCGAGCTCTCGACGAGCCACCGTCGTGCGCTGGGGATGGCTGGCGCTGGGCTGGTTGGCAGTGGTGCTGGGAGCGGTGGGGGTGGTGGTCCCGGGCTGGCCGACCACGGTGTTCTTCATCGTCGCCGCCTCCTGCTTCGCCCGTTCGAGCCCACGCTTCGAGCGATGGGTGCTGGGGCTGCCCAAGATCGGCCCCCTCGTAGCCGACCACCGGGCCGGCCTGGGCATGCCCCGGCGGGCCAAGGTGGTGGCGATCACCATGATCGCGGTGGCGGTGTCGGCCAGCGTGGTCTTCGCCATCTCGGCCCCGGGCTGGCGGGTCGTCGTGGTGGCGCTGGGCCTGGTGGGCGTGGCCTACGTGGGTCTGCGGGTCCCGACCCGCGAGCTGGTGCTGGCCCGCTCCTCCAGGTCCAGTGAGTAGCACCAGAGGGGAGCGCCTCCCGGGATCTGGGCGTCGCGCTCGAGCCGGCGCTCGAAGCCCATGCTCCGGTAGAGGCCCTGGGCGGCGGTCATGGCCGGCATCGTCCCCAGCGTCAGCGCACCCTTGCCCGCCCCCGCGGCCCGGTCGATGCAGGCCTGCATGAGGCCGCGGCCGAGGCCTAGACCCTGGAGGGCGGGCTCGACCACCAGCATGCGCACCTCGGCCTCGTCCTCGTCGATGAGCTGGGCGTAAGTACCGGGGCCGGGGACATAGGTGACCCCACCCATCACCGCATCGCCGGTCACCGCCACCACCACCTCGCACCCCGCGGCCAGACGGGCATCGACGTCGCGCACCACGGCCGCGTAGGTATCGAGCTCGCTGGCCAGCACCTGGCGGTAGACCCGGACGGTGAGCTCGCCCAGCTCAGCGTGCTCCTCGGGTCGGATCGAACGGATCACCACCGGCGAGCCCGTGCCACCATGCACCCCGTGCGCTCCTCGCCGGTGACCGACCACGACCCCGTCCCCGCCTCCTGGGAGACCGGCACGATCGTCCTCCTGCCGTCGCTGTCGTTCCCCGTCGCCGAGCTGGCCAAGATCACCGGGATCGACCATTACGAGGAGCGCCTCTTGTGCGCCATCCTGCTCCTGCGTCGGACTGACCTGCGCATCGTCTACCTGACCTCCCAGCCCGTCGACCCGGCGGTGGTCGACTACCACCTCGGGTTCCTCCCCGATCCTGGCGACGCCCGCCGCCGTCTCCACCTGGTGGCGGTGGGCGAGAGCGGGCCCCGGCCCCTGACGCACAAGCTGCTCGACCACCCCGAGGTCCTGGCCCGGGTGCGCGAGCTGGTCCACGACGACGCCTCCGCCGCTCTGCTGCCCTTCAACGTCACCCCGGCGGAGTGGACGCTGGCCGGCGCCCTCGGCCTACCCGTCGACGGTCCCCGGGCCGACCTCGTCGCTCTCGGTTCCAAGAGCGGGTCGCGCCGGGTGGCACGCCGGGCCGGGGTGGCCTTCCTCGACGGTGAGGAGGACCTGGGCTCAGTCGTCGAGGTGGCGGCCGCCGTCGAGCGTCTACGCGGGCGCCGGCCGGACCTCTTGGGCGCGGTGGTCAAGCTCAACCACGGCTTCTCGGGTCAGGGCAACGCCTTGGTCGACCTCACCGTCGCCGTCCCGTTGGCGGAGCCTTTCACCACCTTCTGTGCAGGAGGGGAGTCGTGGCCGTCGTTCTCGGCCAAGATCGTGGCTGACGGGGCCATCGTCGAGGAGATGGCGCCTGGCCCCCTGGCCTCGCCCAGCGCCCAGGTCCGCATCAACTCCGACGGCGGGGTCCACGTGGTCTCCACCCACGATCAGGTCCTGGGAGGACCGGGCGCCCAGGTCTACCTGGGCTGTCGCTTCCCGGCCGACGCCGCCTACCGGCGGACCATCGCCGAGGCGGCCCTGGCCGTGGGCCGGGTCCTGGCCGCGGACGGGGTGGTGGGGCCCTTCGGCATCGACTTCCTGGTGCTGGCCGGTGCCAACGGCGCCGGGCCCTCGGTGGTGCTGAGCGAGATCAACCTGCGCCTGGGCGGGACCACGCATCCGTTCTGGATGGCCCGGCTGGCGACCGGCGGGCGCTACGACCCGGCCAGCGGGCAGCTCATGGTCGGCAGCCGTCCTCGTTGCTACGTGGCCACCGACAACCTCAGGGCCTCCGGCCTGGCCGGCTGGTCGCCCGCTGAGGCCATCGAGGCTGTGGCCGCGGCCGGCCTGGCCTTCGACGCCTCGACGGGCACCGGGACCACCCTGCACCTCCTCGGAGCCTTGGCCCGGCACGGGAAGATGGGGGCCACCTGCATCGCCGAGGACCTCGTAGGGGCCGAAGCGCAGTTCGAGGCCGTGGCCACCCTGCTCGCCGGGGTGGCCGGGGTGGACCAGGGCGCCGGTAGGCCCTCGTCGTGAGCGCCACCGACCGGCCCGCCGCCGCCTGTGCCTTCTGTCGCATCGTGGTCGGGTCGGCCCCGGCCCAGATCGTGCTCGACGACGAGTGCTGCCTGGCCTTCCTCGACGTGCGACCGCTGTTCCCCGGCCACACCTTGGTCGTGCCCCGGGCTCATCACGAGACCCTCGCCGACCTGCCCCCCGATCTGGTCGGTCCCCTGTTCGGCTGCGTGCGTCGACTCGCCGCGGCGATCGAGGACGGACTCGGGGCCGCCGGAAGCTTCGTCGCCTGCAACAACCGGGTGAGCCAGAGCGTGGCCCACATGCACGTCCACGTGGTGCCCCGCAACCGCAAGGACGGCCTACGGGGCTTCTTCTGGCCCCGCCAGGGCTACGACGATGAGGCACACCTGGCGGGCGTGGCCGAGTGTCTGCGTCGAGCCCTGGCCGCCCAGGACGGCGGCCCGAGCTAGCGGCTACGGATTGATGCCGCTGCCCTTCTGCTCGGTGCCTCGTTCTCCTTCATCACTGCTCGCCTCGACGCTGTTCACGCTCTCGACGCCATGGACATCGGTGTTGGTGAGCACGGCCATGAAGCGCTCGCCTATCTCTGCAGGATCCTCGTCGTAGTCGAGCTTCTCGAGCGTGACATCAACGATGAACTTCATGGTGACCTCCTGGTGGGAACTGCCCGGACTGACGGGCGAGGCTAGCCCAGCCTCCTCCACCCGGTCGCCCTGTCAGGGGCGCTACAGGGAGTGGCGTAGGGACTCCGAGGCCGCTTCCAACGCACGGGACCGCAACGGGCGGTGACGCCAGCGCTGCATGTCGATCTCCTCCGAGGCGTCGAAGTCCTCGAAGAAGTGCTTCTCCAGCTCGGTCACGATGGTGGCGTCGAGGACCGAGCAGTTCATCTCGTCCTGTAGCGCCAGCGAGCGGTTGTCGAAGTTGGCCGAGCCCACGTTGGCCCAGCAGCCGTCGGCCAGCACCACCTTGGCGTGCATCATCGTCTTTTGGTACTCAAAGATGCGCACGCCTGCCTCCAGCAGCTTCCCGTAGGAACGCTGCCCGACCCGGCGCACCACCTCCTTGTCGATGTGGGGGCCGTTGACCAGGATGCGGACGTCGACCCCACGCTCGGCGGCGGCCACCAGGGCCTCGATGAGGGCCACGCGGGGGGCGAAGTAGGCGGTGGTGAACCACAGCCGCTCCCGGGCGCCGAAGATGGCGACGAAGGCCAGCGCCTCGGCCGCCGTTCGCCCCTGGCGCGCCGAGCTCTTGCTCACCTGGACCTCGACACCGTCGTCGAACACCGGGAGCTGCGGAAGGTGCCGACCGGCGAGCACCTGGCCGGTCTCCTCCACCCAGTTCTCAGCGAAGGCGCCGAGGAGGTCGACGACGGCGGGTCCCTCCACGCGCAAGTGGGTCTCCCGCCAGTTCTCGGGTCCTTCGGCGCTGCCCGACCACTCATCGGCGATGCCCAGCCCGCCGGTGAAGCCGACGTTGCCGTCGATGATCAGGATGCGCCGGTGGGAGCGGTTGTTGAGCTTTTTGACCGTGTACCAGTGCGGCTGGCGGAACCAGACGAATGTTGCTCCTGCTTCCTCCAGTCGCTCGACCAGGGTCCGGTCCATCTTGGCCGAGCCCCAACCGTCGACCATGACGTTGACCTCGACGCCGGCCCGGGCTCGCTCCATGAGGGCCTCGGCGAAGGTGGTGGCGACCTCGCCCTTCCAGAAGATGTAGTTGCAGAAGTCGATGGTCTGGGTCGCCGAGGCGATGGCGTCGAGCATGCAGGGAAAGGTCTCCGACCCGTTGCGCAGCACCTCGACCCGGTTCCCCGGGCGCACCGGGGCCCCACACCAGGAGTCGACCAGACGAGCGAATCCAGGGGTACCGGGAGCAGGCGGATCGTCCAGCCGGAAGGTCTGGGTCGCTTCACGCCGGTACTGGGCCCCTTGGGCGGCATAGATGCCCAGCCCGGCGAGGCCGGCAACGCCGGCGACCTTCCCAAGGTGCTTCGGCGCCATCAGACCTCATCCTCTCTAGGTGATCCCGACCAGTCAAGTCACGTAGCTCGAGCGCCTGTGCACGCCTGCCTCGTCACGCTCCTACCCTGATTCGATGGAAGCAGTGGCGACGCCATCATCGGTGGCCGTCGCCGAGGGGCTGCGACCCCTGCACCCCAGCCAGCGCGGGGTGTGGCGCCTCGCCTGCGGATTGGCCGCCCTGGTGGTGACCGGCGGCGTCCTCGCTGCTGAGCTGGTGACAGACGCTGTGCCGGGAGCACCGCAGTTGCCCGGGCCGACCGGAGCGACGACCGTGGTGATCGGCCTCGTCGCAGCGGGCCTGGTGTGGTGGCTGCCCCGCCTGGCCTACGACGCCTGGAGCTACGAGCTCACCCCCTCAACCCTGGAGCTGCGCCGGGGCGTCGTGGTCCGCAGCCACACGGCCATCCCCTACTTTCGGGTGCAGCACATCGACATCACCCGCAGCCCCCTCGAGCGGGCGCTGGGGCTGTCCCAGCTCGTGGTGCGCACGGCCGCGGCCACCACCGACGCCCGGCTGCCGGGCATCGCGGCCGAGGATGCCGAGCGTCTGAGCGACGTCATCCTGGCCCGTACCGGTCGTGACGACGCCGTCTGAGGTGCGGGTATCGCCCCCCGCCACCGCGTCCACGCCCCGGCGCCTGCACCCCTCCAGCCCCGTCCTCGACGTCTCTGCTCTCGGGCGCCAACTGTTGGCCCCCGGGGCGGTGGCGCTCAGCGCCGGAGGGTTGCGCCTGCTGGCGCTGGGCGTGGTGGTCGTGCTGGTCGTGCGGGTCCTGGCCTGGCGGCGGCGCACCTACGCCCTCGACGGCGGCGTGTTGCAGGTGGAGGGCGGCCTGTTGGTGCGCAGCCAGCAGGTCGTGCCCTGCGAGCGCATCCAACAGGTCAACCTGGTCCAGAAGCTCCGCCACCGGGCGCTCGGGGTCGCCATCCTCGAGGTGCAGACGGCCGTGGGCGGCGCCGGGTCGGAGCTGCGCCTCGAGGTCCTGGCCCTCGACGAGGCCGAACGGCTGCGGGCGGCGCTTCTTGCGGCCAAGGCCCGGGCGGGGGTCGTCGAAGGCACCGAGGCTGACGATGCCGTCGAGCAAGGTGATGAGGAGGCAGATGGGTGCGACCGCCAGCGTTCCTCACCGTGGGTTCCGACCGCTTGGCCCGTGGTCGAGCTGGGCTTCCGCCAACTGGCGCTGGCCGGGGTGACTGGGATGGAGCTGCTGGTCGTGCTCGCCGTCGGCCCGGCCGCGGCGCAGCTCGCGGGCGAGCTGTCCTGGCGACCGTGGGACGATCTTGCGCTTCCCGCCCTCGATGGGCTCGGTCCGGCGCTGCTGGCCGGCCTGGTCGTGGCGTTCGTGGTCGTGTGGCTGGCCGCCGCGGCCGCCGTGTCCATCTTCGCCGATGCCGGCTACCGGCTGAGCCTGGTGGGCGACGAGCTGCACGTGAGCCGGGGTCTGCTCGACCACAAGGAGGCGACGCTGCCGCTGGCTCGGGTCCAGGCCGTTCGCATCGGGGCCTCATTGCCTCGTCGCATCCTCGGGCTGGTCTCGCTGCGGATCCAAAGTGCAGGCACGGGCTCCGATGCCGAGGACACTCGCGTGGCCGTGCCCATCCTCCCCGTGACCGAGCTCGATCGGGTGCTGGCCCTGGTGCTGCCCGGCGCCGGACCCCTTCCGCCGTTGCACCGTCCGCCGCCCGCGGCCCTGCGCCGGGCCCTGGTGCGCCACGTGGTGCCGGTGTCGTTGGTGGCGTCCGTCATCACCGTGGTGGCTTGGCCTTGGGGAGCGCTGGCCCTTCTGGCGGTACCGGCCGCGGCCGGGCTGGGGGTGGCCGCCTACCGGGGGCTCGGCCACGTGCTGGTCGACGGGTTCCTCGTCGCCCGGTCGGGCTCGTTCAACCGCCAGACGGTGGTGGTGCCGGTGGCCCGCTCCCAGAGCGCCAGCGTGCGGTCCAGCGTCTGGCAACGCCGGCTGGGCCTGGCCACCGTCGTGGTCGACCTGGCCGGGCCGGGCACGCGCCCGAAGGTGTCCGACGAGGCGACGCTGGTGGCCGAGGGGGTGCTGGCCGGGGTGATGGCCGGTGTGGGCAGTTCGGCGTAGGTAGCTGGGCGCGGTAGGTGGGCGCGGTAGCGTCGCCGTCGTGTCCTTCGCCCCCGCCGTCGCCGTGGCTCTGATCGTCGGGATCGAGACGCCTACGACCGAGGTGCAACGGGTGGTGGGGGAGCCTCTCCCGTCGTGGGTGGTGGTCGGCGCCGGCCTGGCCGTGCTGGGGCTAATCCTGATCGCCGGCCTCATAGCCCGCCGTCACCGCTGAGCCTCACCCTCTGGCGGTGATCTCCGCCCGGCGCCGAGCGCCGTCGCCGCCTCGTTCGATGCGCAGCGCCAGCTGGCCGTTGGCGAAGCTGGCTTCGGCTTGGCCCCCGAAGCCCTCGGGGAGCTCCACGCTGCGCTCGTAGGGCCCGTAGTGCCACTCATGCAGCAGGTAGTCCTTCACCGCCTCGGTCCGCAGGTCGGCGCTGATGGTGACGTTGCGGCCTTCGACCACCACCGTGATGTCGTCGGCCATGACGCCCGGAAGGGGGGCGACCAACACCACGGCCCTCTCGGCCTCGTACATGTTGACCGGGACCGTCTGGGGTTGGCCGGCGGCTGCATCTTCCCCGCCGTGGTTGGACATGAGCGCGTCGTTCGATCCGGTTGCCATGGCGGGCCCTTACCCAGAAGCAGCGACCCCGAGCCGGTAGGGAGCGGCGGTAGGGAGCGGGGCTGAGGCACGCCCCCCCGACGTGCCTCAGCCCGCATCCGCTTCCCCCGTCCGGCCGAAAGCCGGTCGGGCGAGGAACGCCGGTCATGTTCGTCGCCCGGGTCGTCGATGTCAACGTTTGAAGATCGCTACACCCGGCCGATGTGCTTGAAGGCCTCGCCGACCTCGACGCCAGCGAGATCGCCCACCTCCGCCAGCCGGTCGCTCACCCGCAGGCGGAAGGCGTCGACCTGCGCCGCATCGTTGGCGTCGTCGATCTGGTGGGTGGAGCGGTACTGGCTGCGGTGCTCGAGGAGGGCGGCCACCTTGGCCTCGGTGTGGCCGGCGACATCCTCCACGTGGTCGACCTCGTCGGCCTCCCACAGCAACATGGCCAGCGGACGGTGGTGGGGTAGCTGTTGTTCGGGGAAGAAGTGGGGGTCTCGGGCCGCCACCACGCCCTCCACGGCCAGCAGCCCGGCGTGGCGGTGGTCGGGGTGCAGACGCCACCGCTTCCACGGGTCGTGGCCCAACACGACCTGGGGCCGTAGCCGGCGGATCCAGTAGGCCACCTCCCAGCGCTGGCGCAGGCCCGACTCCAGCTCCCCGTCGACCCAATCGAGGAACACGCACTCACCGCTGGCCCCCAGCGCCCGGGCCGCGGCCCGTTGCTCGGCCTGTCGCTCGACCACCAGACGGGCGGTGTCCTGGGCCGGGTCCCAGGACCCCTTGGAGCCATCGGTGCAGATGAGGTGGTGCACCGTGGCACCCTGGCTCGCCCACTTGGCCAGGGTGGCCCCGCAGCCGAACTCCACGTCGTCGGGGTGGGCGCCGATGGCCAGGGCCACCGCAGGGACGTCGAGGTTCACCTGCACGGCATGACCGGAGCTTGGGGAGCCGGGGCGTGGGGGAGGAGGAGGTCAGCAGGGACGTCGACATCCCAGGCCAGCTCGGGCGTGCGCACTACCGTCAGCGAGAGGCCGAGGCGTTGGGCCTGGTGCCGGTGGCGCCCGAAGGATCCTGGCCCGTAGGCGAAGCGAAAGCTGGCGGCGGCGGGCACGACGACCACGTTGGTGCCGTCGTCACGCCGGTCGGGCACCAGGGTGACCCCGGTACCGGGGGCCAGGTCGGCCAGGGAGCGGGCGAGGGGCAGGTCGGCGTGAGCCACCACCACCCGCTCGAAGCCGAGCCCGGACAGTCGCACCACGCCGTCGGCAACCGCCCCGTCGAGGCCCCGAGCGGGCGTCCACACCACCGTCGCACCCTGGGTCGAGGCCCATGCCGCCACCTCGGGGTCGTCGCAGACCACGCTCACCGGCAGCGGGGCGGCGGCGGCCACCACGTGGGCGGCCATGCTACGGGCGAGGTGGGCCCGAGCAGGCCCGTCCAGAGCGGGGGCGAGGCGCAGCTTGGCCCGGGAGAACGCCTTCACCGGCACCAACACCGCCGCTCTCATGTGGACCGGAGTCTACGAGGCTGGGGCCACTCGGCCCCTAAGGTCGGCGCCCATGCGCGTGGCGGTGATCGGGGCAGGTTCTTGGGGGACCACCTTCGCCGCCCTGCTCCTCGCCAACGGTCCGACCACCCTGTGGGCTCGGCGCGCGGTCCTGGCCGACGAGATCAATCAGCAACACACCAACCACGACTACCTTCCCGGGGCTCGCCTCCCCGCCAGCCTGTTGGCCACGGCCGACCTGGCCGAGGCTGTGACCGGCGCCGAAGCGGTCGCCGTAGCAGTGCCCACCCAGGGCTTCCGAGCCGTGCTCGGTGTGCTCGGCCCCTCGCTCGAGCCCGGGGTGCCCGTCGTCAGCCTGGCCAAGGGCCTCGAACGGCACACCCGGCGGCGCATGAGCGAGGTGATCGCCGAGGTGCTGCCCGGTCATCCGGCGGGGGCGCTGACCGGGCCCAACCTGGCGGGCGAGATCGTGGTCGGCCTGCCCGCGGCCTCGGTGCTGGCCATGGTCGGAGAGACCCGTGCTGGTGAGCTGCAGCGGGCGTTCGGCACCGAAGCCTTCCGGGTCTACACCAACGCGGATGTGATCGGTTGTGAGATCTCCGGGGCCCTCAAGAACGTGGTGGCCATCGCCGCCGGGATGGTCGACGGCATGTCGATGGGTGACAACGCCCGGGCGGCGATCGTGACGCGGGGTCTGGCCGAGCTGACCCGTCTGGCCGTGGCCCTCGGCGGTGATCCCCGCACCTGTGCCGGTCTGGCCGGGTTGGGTGACCTGGTCGTCACCTGCAGCAGCGCCAGGAGCAGGAACCACCAGGTGGGCGTGGCCCTGGGTCGGGGTCGGTCCCTCGCCGACGTGGTGGCCGAGATGCACATGGTCGCCGAGGGGGTGGAGGGGGCGGGCGTGGTGTGCGAGCTGGGGGCCGAGTTGGGCGTCGAGGTGCCCATCGCCCAGCAGGTGGCGGCGGTCTGCGCCGGCCGGCTGCCGGCCGCCGAGGCTCTCGGCGCCCTCATGCAGCGCCGGCTCCGGCCCGAGTTGCACGGCCTGGGCGGAGCATGACGCAGGAGGAGGGCATCCGAGGCTGACGAGTGCCTCGTAGAGAACGGAAGGGTAGGGTCAGACCCGAACACAGCGGCCCGGGGGGGGAGCGAGGGTGTCCAAGGAGTCCGGCAGCAGAGCTGAGGACGAGGATCTCGTCCAGCTCTACCTGAACGACATCGGGAAGTACCCGCTGCTGAGCAAGAAGGACGAAGCTCGCCTGGGCATGGCCATTCGCGCCGGCCGCGTGGCATCCGCCGAGCTCCTCGCCGATGAACCGCCTCCCGTCGATCGTCGCGCTGAGCTGCTGGCGGTGGCCCAGGCCGGCGAAGAGGCGGGCCTCACGTTCGTCAAGTGCAACCTCCGCCTGGTCGTCTCCATCGCCAAGCGCTACCCCACCTCCGGCCTTCCGCTGCTCGACCTGATCCAGGAGGGCAACTTCGGCCTCATCCATGCGGTGGAGAAGTTCGACCCGAGCAAGGGGTTCAAGTTCTCCACCTACGCCACCTGGTGGATCCGCCAGGCCATCGGCCGGGGGATCGCCAACACCGGCCGCCCCATCCGCCTTCCCGTGCACGCCAGCGATCAGCTGGTCGGCCTGCGCATCGAGAGCATCGCTTTCGAGGTGCGCCACGGTCGGGCTCCCCGGGCCGACGAGCTGGCCAAGTCGCTCGGGCTCACCGAGCGCAAGGTCGAGGAGCTCCTGCCCTACCTCCACGATCCGGTGTCGCTCTCGGAGCCGCTGGGCGACGGTGAGCGAGAGCTGGGCGACGTGGTCGAGGACACCGGCGCCCAGGCCCCCGACCAGCAGGTGTTCGCGGCCATGCTCCCGGCCCAGGTGTCCGACCTGCTCGCTGGCCTCGACGCCCGCGAGCGGGAGATCCTCTGCCTGCGCTACGGCTTGGACCGGGGCCGGCCCCGCACCCTGGAGGAGGTGTCGCAGCGCTTCGACCTCACCCGAGAGGGGGTCCGTCAGGTCGAGGCCAAGGCGCTCCTCAAGCTGCGCCGCCGGGCCGTGCGGGGCGAGCGCGACCTCCTCACCGCCTGAGGTTCTGGTCACCCCGAGGTCCTAGGCGCCGGAGAACGCCATCCAAGGCGTCAGCGTTGGTCGCCGGAGCAGCCCATCCCTCCGAGGCGCACAGATGATGAGCCACTCCGACACAGCCTTCGATGGCGGTGACGAAGGTGTACTTGAGAGCGTCGAGGCGATCCCGCTCGGTCGCCGGAGGTGTTGGTTCGATCCTGCCCCGGCGGCGCAATACGGCGATGTCCTGGGCCACGCGGCGCAGGAGCTGTTCGACCCGCCGCTCATCGACCACCGAGGCGCCCATTCCTGAAGACCTGTGAGAGCGAGCAGCCGGCCCCGCAGCGCCACCCGACCAGCGAGCTCGAGGGACGTGTGGTCGAGCACGAGGAGGTCGACATGGGAGGGCACGTCGACCTCCCAGGGCAGGGGGGCGTGGCTGCCCCACCAGGCGGCGACATCGAGGTCGCTCTCGGGA
>JALZNY010000159.1 GCA_030857525.1 Actinomycetota bacterium | reverse complement strand
GGCTATGACGACGCGCCTGATCGCGTCCCGGTCTACGCCAACGACCTGCCCCGCGCCGACGAGCCCCTGCCGCGGTTCCTCGACGACCCCACCGCCGCCAAGTTCATGGCCACCCTCGCCACCGACCCCAACCGCCGACGCCGCCTGGTGGTCGAACTGCTGGCCCGCACCGGCATGCGCGTCGGCGAGCTAGCAGACCTGGAGGACGACGCCGTGGCCCGCGTCGGCGAGACGTGCTGGTTGCGGATCCCGGTGGGCAAGCTCCACAACGACCGCCACGTTCCGCTCCACCCGCTGCTCGTCGAGCTCATCACCGACTACCGGGCCCGGCGAGGACCGTCGTTCACTGGCCGCCTCGTCGAGCGCGACGACGGAAGCCCCCTCGACGCGTGCGCCATCCGCCGCTACGTGCAAACCATCGCCCGCCGAGCCGGGATCGGCCACGTCCACCCCCACCAGCTTCGTCACACCCTCGCCACCCAGGCCGTCAACCGAGGCATGTCCATCGAGGCGATCGCCGCCCTGCTCGGGCATTATGAGGGTGATCGTTGTCAAGAGGGAAGTTCGCTGTTCCGCGAGCGGCCGCCGAGCGAGTCCAGAGAGAGGCCTGCGCTGGGGGCCCGGTGTGGGCTGGTCAGTCCGAGTCGAGCGGTGTGCGGTCGTTGGCGGTGCGGGCGCTGTAGCGCTGCCAGGCGCTGGCGCGGGTGACGCCGATCAGGTCACCGATGTGGGCCCATGAGCAGTCTTGGTCCCGGGCGTCGGCGACGGCTCGGGGGAGGCGGCGTTCGGCTTCTGCTGTGAGGCTGGCCAGGAGGTGCAGCTGGGCGCCGGCGTCTCCGAGGCATGGCAGGCCGCGGAGCTTGCCGAGGCTCTCGATGGCGGCCTCAAGGACGATCTCGGTGTCATCACCGGTGGCCGGCGCCAGGTAGTGGACACGACGGGGCACTCTCATGGCGTATGGCTGACCATACAGCTATCAGGCCGGGCGGGTGTGTCGCAGCCGGGGCGGCGAACGACGCGTCGGTGTCGGTCCGTCATGAAGCCTCGTTGTCGAGCCGGCCGAGCAGTCCCTCGAAGATCTTCTGGCGGCCTACTTGTCCTTTGGCTTGGGCGTCGTCGCGTTGGCGCGTGAGGGTGGGGCGGAACTCGATCGTGGTGACGAAGAACGTGCAGGACTCGCAGATCGACTCGAAATGACAGTCGAGGTCGACGGGCCTGGCGCAGTAGCCGTTGCCGAGCATGCGCTGGTGCATCTCCCGGCGCAGCTTGGTCATCTCGGCTCCCTCGGCATCGGCGGGAAGCGCCTTGGCCTGGTCGTAGAGGGCTTCGACTTTGTCGGAGACGGCGAAGTACTCGTCGGCCACGGTGCGGTCGGCGATGCGGGCATAAACCATCGTCATGCGCATCGAGCGGTGCCCCAGCAGCGCGGCGATGGCCTCAAGGGACATGCCCCGGTTGATGGCCTGGGTCGCCAGGGTGTGCCTGAGCCGGTGAGGCGAGACCCCGTGGAGGCCGGCGGCGGCGGCGACCTTGGCCACGGCGTGGTCCACCCGGGAGGCGGTGATGCGCCGCCCCCGCTCGAAGAACAGGAACTTGGAGCGCAGCGCCGCCGGCCGGTTGGCGATCCAGTCGTCGAGGAGTTCCTTGAGCTGCGGGTGCAGTGGGATGTAGCGGTCGTTGTGGAGCTTGCCGACTGGCACGTGAAGCCAGTACGACGACCCGATCTGGACGACGGCGTCCACGGCGAGGTCGACGAGCTCGCCTTTGCGCATCCCGGTGCGGGCCAGGAACTCCACGGCCAAGCGGACGAACGGGTCGGGGTCGGCTCGGGCGGCCACGAGCAGCTTGGCGGCGGCGGCGTCGTCGAGGAAGCGGGGAAGGGGCTGGTCCAGGATCGGCGAGTCGCCGGAGAACACCAGCACTCCCACCGGGACGTCGTCGCCTCCCCACTCGCTGAGCCGCCCGAAGCAGGTTCGCAGGACGCTCACGTGACCGGCGATGGAGACCTTGCTCAGCTTGCCGCCGTGGCGGGAGGAGCCGACTGTCGTCCTGTTCGACAGGTAGCTCTTGTAGGCCTCGATGTGAGCCCGGCGGATGTCGGCCACGCAGCCCACCTCGGGCGCTTGGCGACCGAGGAAGCAGACGAACTCCCGCAGGACGGCCTCGACGCCGATCACCGTCGATGGGCGCAGCGACACGCCGACCTGGTCCAGGTAGCCGAGCAGCGTGCCGGCCAGGCGGGGAGGGACGCCGGCCCACTGGGCCGACCGTTCGGCGGCCTTGTCGTGGCCCGTCTTGGTCGGGGGCTCGTCGATCACGCCCAGGTGGAACAGGGTCGCCTCGATCCCGAACACGTCCTTGGTGACCACCTGGGCAGCCCGGCGGGGCTGGCCCTGGGTGTGGCGCAACGAAGCGCCGATGAGGGCCTGGCGGCCGGCGCCGAGCTGGGCTGCGGTCAACCGGTCGGGCCGCGCCCGGTGCATCACCGCGATCTTCGCCAAAGTCGACCACTGAAGACGCACCGCCTTGGGAGCGAAGCCAAGTTCGGCGGCGGTGCCACAGAACCGGGAGAAGAACTCGGGATGATGGCGGCTGGCCATGTCGCCCACGTTGAGGCGGGCGGCCACGAGGTAGTCGGCGCTGGCGGCCAGGCGGCCGGTCACCATCAACCAGCCGACGACCCGCCGGTTCTTGTGCGGCTGGGCGCACTGCTCGGCCAGGCTCAACCTGTCCCACCCGATGACACCGACGCGTGCGAAGAACATTCGGGCCACCGAGATGGTCGGGCGGCCGGCGAACATGCCCGCCTTCTCCATCGAAGCCCGGTAGGCGTCGAGCAGGTCTTCTTCGCCGGCCTGTCGCCCCGACACGCTGGCCGGTGAGGCGGTCACAGTGCCACGGCCTGAGCGTCGATAGCCTCAGCAGCCCGCAGGTACTCGCCGGCCAGCCAGTCGTTGGCCAGATGAAGATAGACGCGGGTGGACTCGATGGAGGCATGCCCGGCTTGGGCCTGGATGGCCTCCAGGGCCATGCCGGCCTCCCGCAAACGGGTGAAGCAGGTGTGGCGCAGCTGATGGCAGGTCGCCTGGGCCAGGCCGGCCCGCGTCTTGGCCCCCTTCATGATCTCGTCCACACCGGCGGCCGACAGCGGCCGGCCGCGCCTGGGTTCCTTCAGCACCACAAAGACCCGGTCGGTGGCCGAGACCGGCGGACGTTCCTGGTCCAGGTAGCGGCCGACAGTGGCGAAGAACCGGGCCGAGACCGGAACGATCCGCTGCCGCCCGCCCTTGCCCTCGGCGATGAACAGCCGCCGCTCTCCGGCCTTGATGTCACCCAACCGCAGACCCAGGACCTCACAGCGACGCAGGCCGCCCAGCACCATGGCCTCGACCATGGCCCGGTCCCGCTCGGTTCTCAGGGCGCCGACCAGAGCGTCGATCTGGCCGGGATCGAGCACCCGGGGCAAGGTTCGAGGGACACGGATCAGCGCCACGCCCCCGTGGCCCCGCCGGGCGCCAGGTCGACGAGCGTGCAGACTCCCCGGCACAGGGTTGACGGTCACGCCAGCGTCGCCACGGGCCGCCAGATAGGCGAACAAGCCGCGCACGCTGGAGAGCCGTCGGGCGATGGTGCGGGCCGCCAGACCCGCCTCACCATCCTCGAGACGCACAACCTCAGCACCGCGGCGCGGTGCCCGCTGAGCAGTCAAGAACGAGAACACGTCCGCCGTCGTCACCTCAGCCGGCTCCTTGGCCACCAACTCGAAGAAGATCTTCAAGTCGGACGCCACCGCCAACCACGTGTTCGTTCGAGCACGAGCGCCAACGAACGCCAGATAGTCGTCCAACAGCCGGTGTCCGAGCGTGATGGCCTCAAGCCCCTCCCCACCCTGCGAGCGGACGAGACACGGCGTGAAGGTCAACGAAGGGGTCCTCTCGAAGTCAGAGCCGACATGCTGGCCGTCGCCGTCACCAAGCTGGTGGATCACCCGTGTATCCAACACGTCTCGGCCGAGATGACGTTGCGCTACGCCACCCTCGCCTCACCGACCGTGCGCGCCGCCTACGAAGCGGCCATGACCAAGGTCCACGCCCGTCAAGCCCTGTTCGTGCGTCCCGCCGGACAAGGCGCCGTTCCCGACCGGGTCGCCTGGCTCCGCTCCGAGATGCTCAAGACCCGCGTCGCTCACGGCTACTGCTCCCGAGACCTCGTGGCCGAAGCATGCGCCTACGCCAACATCTGCGAGCAGTGCGACAACTACGTCGCCGCCCCCGAGTTCCAGCCTGCTCTCCAAGCCCAGCTCGCCGACATCATCGAGCTCCGCGACGACGCCCGGCACCGTGACTGGGACTCCGAGGTCGCCCGCCACGACCGGGTGATCGCCAGCATCGACGGCCACCTCCGCCGGCTCAAGAACCGACCCGCATCAGGAACTTCTGCTTGACACCAGAGCCGAGGGCCGGTTAATCGAGATCCAGTTCGAGGCGTTGCGCTACATCGTGTTGGACGGCACCGACCACAAGGACCACGACGAGGCCGTCCCATAATCGTGGGTGCT
>JALZNY010000158.1 GCA_030857525.1 Actinomycetota bacterium | reverse complement strand
GGACACCCTTCCCAAGCCTGACGAGCTCCTGGCCCTGCACTCGGTCACCACCGAGATGTTCGCCATGCTGCGGGAGTGGTTCGATGTCCCCCCCCACGTCACCCTCGACTTGGCCGAGGTTGATTCGGCCGTAGCCGAGCTGGGCGATCCCCAACTCGTCGCGGCCATGGCCATGCGCAAGCTCCAAGCCCTGCACCTGCTGGCCACCCCCGGGGTGCGCACCACCACCGACGTGGTGGTGACCATCGTCCAGGACCTGCAGCGGGCCCTGCTCCAGGCCCCGTCGATGCGGCTCAAGGTGGCGGCCCGCACCGCCGACTGGGACGCCGAGCTGGCGTCGCTGGCCGACTCCGATGACTCCGCGGGCATCGCTCCTCACGCCACCGATGCGGCCGACCCCGACGTCGACCACTTCCGCCTACTCCACGCCCTGCTGGTCGCCGCCGTCGAAGCAGTGGTGGAGACCTCCGAAGGCCGGATCTGCTACCTGGTCTGAAGGCGCAGCGGACGTCCGGTCCTACCTGGCCTTGATAGGAGCCCGTCGAGGGGTGCGACGCGGTCGCGTCGGCTCCGCAGCAGAACCCGTATCCGGTGCTGCCGTCTGCTTGACCTGGCGAGAGGCCGACGTGGCCTTGCGCTGCACCTGGGCACTGGCGTCCTCGGCCTCGGCCTTGACCTGGCGCACCGAGCCTTGCGTCTCCTGCTTCACCTGTTCGACCGAGCCGGCCGCTCGCTCCTTGAGCTGCTCTACGCTGCCCTCGGCCAAGGGTCGCAGCTCACCGGCCATCTGTCGCCCGACATCGCTCGCCTGACGCTTCAGGGGCTCGAGCTCGGTACGTAGTCGCTGGGCAGCTTCGCGCTCCCGCTCGGTGGGCGGCAACAAGCTGGCGGCGAGGAACCCGGCGCCGATGGCCATCAAGCCGGCGGCAAGGGGGTTGCGCCCCGTCCGCTCCGCCAAGGCGGGCGGCCCCGTCCTGGCCTGGTCGCCCATGTTGGACACCGCCGAGCTGGCCCGCCCGGAGATCTCCTGGGCTTGTCCTCGAACCTTGCTCCCGTTGCCTGCCATCGGGTTCTCCCTTCTTGCGGTCATGCCGCTGATCGATGTGCTCACCTCGTCCAGACGCCGCCGTACTCCGGCGGTCTTGCGCTGCCACACCCGCGACGGGCTGACCCGATCGACGATCTCCTCCTTGCGCTCGCCCAACCGCTGCTCGAAGGCCTCGGCCGTCTCGAACAACTGGCGGCGGCTCCGGGCGATCTCGTTGCGAACCTCGGCTACCTGCGTAGCGCTCGTGCCCATTGCACATCCTCCTTCAGAGTCTCGACTGTCTGCTGGGGGACCATGCTGATCTCCGATGCCTTGGCTTTGGCCTTGACGAGCAGCACCGCCGCCACCGCGGCGTAGATGACGCCCACGATTAGAAAGGCGAAACCGGTGGGCAGGACCGCGGCCAGACCCCACGCGGCGGCGAAGGACAGGAGCTGGAGCGCCATGAACCCAGCCAGGCCGGCGGCGCTGAAGGCCGCGCCGGCCTTGCCTGCCCGGCCCAGTTGCTCCTTCGTCTCGATCTTGGCCAGCTCCACCTCCTTGCGCAGGAGAGCGCTCGCCTCGCTGGTCATGTCGGACCAGAGCTCCTGGAGCGACCGGTCATCGCCCGAACGACGACCTACCGTGCGTTGCTGCATCGAGGAGGCCATCACTCGCCTCCCGACGCAGCCGGGTTGCGCCGAGGGCCCCGAGAAGCGCCCACTGAATCAGACCCGCGCCCGCTCCCGTCGCTCCGGGATCGGCTCGGCCTGGCGTCGTAGTCGATCGCTCCTCCCGCGGCCAGCGAGCCGTCCGAGCCCCGGTCGTCCTGATCCATCTTGGCGCCGCGAAGCAGCCGCCCACCCCCGAAGCCGATGAGGGCGGCCCCGAAGAGGAAGGCACCGGGGCGCCGGCGAGCGAAGTCCTGGGCCTCCTCGAGCAATCCGCTGGCCCCCCGGATCTCGATCTCCGACGCAGCCTGGTACAGGCGGTCGGCGCACTGGCGGACGCACACCCCTACCGTGCCGGCGTCAGCGGGCCTGCCCTCCACCAGGGCCTGGCTCTCAGCGCCCCACCGATGCAGGGTCTGGGCCAGAGCCTGGGTCTGGACGTCGGCCTGCTCGGCCACCTGCTGGCGGGTCTCCTCATAGAGGGTCCGCCCTTGCTCGGACAGGTCCTGGGTGAGCTGCGTGGCCTGCTCCCGGACCAAGCCGGCAACCTCCCGGGCCTGGTCGGTGGCCACTGCGGCAACCTCCTGGCCCTGGGCGCGAGCCTCGCCGACCACTTCCTGGCCCTGCTCGCTGGCCGCGCCGGCCGCAGCCCGACCACGCGAGCCGGACGAGCCGCCACCGTTGCGTTGGGACCTGGATGATTGGTTCCCGGCCACCTGCGGGCCGTCATTGCGTACGATCGGCATTGCTGCATCGCCTCCTCATCTCGGGGAAGAAACCCCTTGGGACGAGGGCCGGTCTACCCCCCGGCCCGTACGAGGACACCTGTAGCATCAGAGCTGCGAAGGAGATGTGCCGGGTTAGCTCAGCTGGCAGAGCGCTTCTCTTGTAAAGAAGAGGTCGTCGGTTCGAACCCGACACTCGGCTCCGACACTCATTTTGGATCCCGGCATAAGGGCACCGCCTAGACGGCTCGCCGTTGGGTCCTTGCATCGGGGACGGCGCGAGGCCAGGCTTGCTCCGATGGGCCTGACCGAGAAGGAGAAGTCGATCCTCGACTTCGAACAGCGGTGGAGGCTGTTGCCGGGACCCAAGGAGCAGGACATCCGCAATCAACTTTCGATGTCAGCGACCAGCTACTACGCCCTGCTCGGGCGCCTCCTCGACTCGGCCGAGGCGCTGCGCTACGACCCCCTGGTCGTGCGCCGCCTGCGCCGCCTGCGCCACCGCCGCCGCCGTGTCCGCTTCGAGGGTCGCTCGGCCGAAGGGCGGCCGTCGAGATGAGCCGGGGTAGCCACGCTGCCGACGACGGCTCCTTCGGTCGCTCCGCCAGTGGGGCCATGGTGCGAGGTGTGGCCTTGATCGTGGTCGCCGTGGCGCTGGGCATCATCCTCCTGCTGGCCACCGACGGGCCAGATCCCCTCACCCCCGCCACCGGGCCACCTGCGGAGGACGACACCACCACGACCACGGTTCAGGAGACGGACGAGCTGCCCACGACCGCTCCACCCACCACCGAGCTCGATCCTTCGACCATCACCGTCTTGGTTTCCAACGCCGCGGGGGTGAGCGGGCTGGCCGGCGACCTCACCGAGGTGGTGGCGGCCGAAGGCTTCGAGACGGCCGCACCGGTCACCGGACCAGAGCAGGTCGAGACCTCAACCGTCTACTACGCCCCCGGCTTCGAGGAGGCCGCCGAGGCCGTGGCCGAGCTCTTCGACGCTGCTCCCGAAGTGGCGCCCCTGCCCGATCCCTCGCCCGTCGAGGATCTGGCCGGTGCCGACGTGGTGATCGTCGCCGGCCCCGACCTCGTCCCGGAGTAGCCGGGCCCGGCCGAACGCCGAACTTTGTCGACTCAGTGGTGCCGTGCACTGCTCAGTCGACAAAGAACGGTCGGAAGGGCTAGGTCGGGGTGTCGAGCAGGCGGGTGCGGGAGCTGACCTCCACCACCAGCGAACCCCGCACGGGGCTTCCGGCCTGGCCCGGCGGGGGGCCGACCTCCAGGTCGAAGCGGCCTACCGTGTCCGACGTGGCCTCCCTCACCGCCCCGTCGTCGAGGTCATGGGTGGCCCGGTAGTCGGTCACCTGCGTCCCCGACAGGCGCAGGGCGCCGTTGGGACCCAACACCTGCGATTCGAGGGGCAGGCGGGCCGACGAGGCCAGCCGGGCGACCTCCTCGTCGCCCACCACGGCCAGCTCCACCAACCGGCCCGACCCGGTCAGCTCCGTGGCCGCTCCCACGCCGGGGAGCTGGATGGCGTCGTCGATGGTCCAGCTCGCCCCCGGGCCCAGCGGGCGGTCGGGTGGCGCGCCGGCGGCGGCGGGGAAGATCTCGGAGATGCCGAGCGTCCCCAGGCTCTCGTCGGGCACTCCTTCGATCGACTGCACCGCCTCGAGCTGGGCCGCCCGGTCGAAGACCACCTCGAAGATCCGGTCCTCGGCGCCCGGCTCCTGGAGCAGCACCCGCACCAGCACGCCGTCGTCGTCGGACCGCAGCACCGTGTGCTCGGAGCTGAGCACGACGTCCTCCTCCCGGATCTCGGGGTCGCCCCGGCCGAGATCGACCTCAGAGCTGGTGCGGACCTCGACCTCGTAGCGGTAGGTGGCCCCGACCTCGGGTCGGAAGGTGAGGCGCACCGTGCCCGGCCGGCAGGCCGCCAGCCCGGTGGCGGCGAGGACGCCGGCCAGCCCGGTGACAGCCAGGCGACGAAGGGTCAGGCGACGCAGGCGAGGGCGGTGGGTGACAGGCATGGCAGGGGCGACGGTAGCGTCCTCACCGATGGCCCTCCCGTCGCTCTTCTCGCCCTTCCTCGCCGAACCCGGGTGCTCGGCGGTGATCACCGACTTCGACGGCTCCCTGG
>JALZNY010000157.1 GCA_030857525.1 Actinomycetota bacterium | reverse complement strand
CCGCCGGGCCGGCGAGCTCCTCGATGCCGTCGGCCTGGCCGCTCGGGCCGACCACCGCCCGGGCGAGCTGAGCGGCGGGGAACGCCAGAGGGTGGCGATCGCCCGGGCACTGGCCAACCGGCCCCAGGTGGTGCTGGCCGACGAGCCCACCGGCAACCTCGACGATGACAGCGCCACCATGGTGATCGAGTTGCTCGAGTCGCTGCCCGACGAGCACGGGTGCACGCTCGTGGTGGTCACCCACAACCGGGGCCTGGCCGCCCGGGCGACACGACTGGTGACCCTCGCCGGGGGTCGGCTACGAGAGGTCGCGCCGGTTTGACCTGGGGCGACGCCGTGGCCTTCGCCGCCAAGGGCGTGCGCCGCCGGCCCGGTCGGGCGGTGCTCACCGTGCTGGCCGTGGCCCTGGCCGCCGCCCTGCTCACCGCCTTGTTGACCATCGCGGGCACAGCCGAGACGCGGGTGCTCGACCAGCTGGCCAAGGGCGGGCCTCTGGCGGGGATCAAGGTGGCAGCCGCGGCACCGGACCCGGCCCAGATCGACCAGGACAACGCCAGGCCTGGCGACCCTCGCGACCTGGACGACGCCGCCCTGCGCCGCATCGCCACTCTTCCCGACGTGGTGGAGGTCCTGGCGGTGGTGACGGCCCGCATGCTCGTCATCGCCCCGGCCGAGACGGCGCGCGGAGCGCCACTCGAACCCTTCGTCGAGACGATGGTCGGCGTCGACCTCTCGTCAGCCAACTCCCTGCCGGTGAGCGTGCTGTCCGGCCGCCTGCCGGATGCCACTTCGCTCACCGAGGTCGCCGTGACCCAGGGCTACCTGGAACGCCTCGGCCTGGAACGCAGCGAGGCCGACCAGGTCCTCGGCACGGAGATCGAGATGGCGGCTGGCCGCCAGTATCCCCACGATGACCAAGCCTTGGTACGGGGCCGCTGGATTCGAGCTCAGGTCGTGGGGGTGGTGGCGCAGGAGGCGGCGCCCGGATCGCTGCTCGTCCCCCTCGAACAGGCGCAGGCCGCCCGGCGCTGGACGGCGGCGGGGCTGGGAGGCGGCGAGGCCCTGGAGCTGGAGAGCTCTCCCTACAGCGGGTTGTTCGTGGTGGCGGGTGGCATCGACAACGTGAGCAGGGTGCGAAGCCAGATCACGGCCATCGGGTACTCCACCAGCGCCCCCGAGAACCTGATCGCCACCGTTCGCCGCTACCTGCGGGTGGTGGAGATCGTGCTCACCGCCGTCGGCGCCATCGCCCTGGTCATCGCCGCCCTCGGCATCACCAACGCGCTGCTGGCCGCCGTACGCGAGCGCCACCGGGAGATCGGCGTGCTGAAGGCCATCGGCGCCCGCGACCGCGATGTGCTGCGCGTCTTCCTGGTCGAAGCGGGCGTGCTCGGTCTGTTGGGCGGACTGCTCGGCACCGTGTTGGGCTGGTTGATCGCCCGTGTCGTCGGGGAGGTGGTCAACGGCTACCTGACCGCCCAAGGCCTGGTGGGCGTGCGTCTCGGTGTCCCCGCTCTGGTGGTGGCCGGCGGGATCGTCGGCTCGACCTTGCTGTCACTGATCGGCGGCTCGGTGCCGGCGCTGCGCGCGGCCCGACTGCCGGCACGTGGGGCGATCGGGACGTGAGGATTCTTTGGGCGGCCTGCCTGCTGACCGCCGTGGTGGCCTGTTCCACCGGCACCACCTCGCCTCCGGCATCGTCTGCGGTCATGCCGGGCGACGCCGGTCCGGCGATCGTGTTCGTGTCGGTGGGAAGCGACGAGACCACGGGCGAAGGGCTTCCCGACCGCCTTCGCCAGGCGTGGCCGCAGCTGTTCTTCCGCCAGGCGCTGGCCCAGCGGGCGGTCCACGTGAACCTGGCCATTCCCGGGACGACGGTGGCTGACGCTCTCGACCAGCAGCTGCCCTCGGCTCTGGAGCTGGCGCCCACCGTGGCGACGCTGTGGCTCACCAGCGGCGATGTAGCCAACGGCACCCCGGTGAGCGACTACGAGCGAGACCTCGAGACGGCGGTCCGCCTGCTCCAGCAGACGGGCGGAGCTCGCGTGCTGGTGGCGCTTGGGCCCGAGATGGGCAGCGCCGCCCGCGCCACCGCTGCCTACAACGCCGCCGTGCGGCGGGTGGTCGATCGCACCGATGCCGACCTGGTGGATCTCTCGATGTTGTCCCCCGAGCTCGGGGTCTCCGCCCACATGGCGGCGGCGACGGCTTTCGACAAGGCGTTTGCCAACCACGCCGGTAGGTAGTGGCCGCCGTCAGCCCCGCCCGGACTCGGCCTCCCCGGCGACGCCGACCCGACCGTCGCGCAGGTCGATCACATCGTCACCCGCCGGGCCGGCGAGAGCAAGGGCTTCGGCGCTGCGGATGACCTCGAGGATCTCGTCGCCCACCAGCTCCTCGCGGTCCAACAGCGCGTCCCGCAGGGCTTCGAGGATGTGGCCGTTGGAGCGGATCAACTGCCCGGCCACCGCCTTGGCGTCGTCCAACAGGCTGTCCACCGCCTCCCGGGAGGTGGGGTCGGCCAGCACCTTGGCCACCGTGTTGGCGGCCCCGCCGACCGCCGCCGCTTCCCAGCTCACCAGGGATCCCCCCATTCCCAGGGTGCCGACCATGGAAGCGGCGGCGTCGGTGGCGGCGGCGAGGTCCCCCGCCGGCCCCGTGCCGGCCTCGCCGAAGTAGGTCTCCTCGGCCACCATCCCGCCCATGGCGATCTGGATGCGGGCCACGATCTCCGAGCGGGTCTTGGTGAAGCGTTCCTCGAGGTCGGAGTGCGCCAGCAGCCCGAGGGCGTCCTTGCGCTTGATGATCGACAGCACCTCGAGCTTGCGGTCCTTGCCCTCCAGGTAGGCCACGGTGGCGTGCCCGGCCTCATGGGTGGCGATGCGCCGGCGCTCCTCGTCGGTGTACTCCACCGGCTGGCGCAAGCCGATCTCCTCGGTCATCTTGGCCTGCTGGAGGTCGTGCCAGTCGAGCGCGGCCGCCCCCCGGCGCAGGGCCCACACCAGGGCCTCGTCGAAGAGGTGCTCGATCATCACCGGCGAGTAGCCGGCGGTCATGGCGGCCAGGCTGTCGAGACGGACGGGATCGTCGAGGTCGGCCACGTGCGCCTTCTTGGCCAGGTAGTAGTCGATGATCTCCCGGCGGTCGCTGCGACCGGGCAGGCCGAAGTGAACGCTGCGGTCGAAGCGACCGGGACGCACCAGGGCCGGGTCGAGGTCGGCGGCCCGGTTGGTCGCTCCCACGATGAGGACGTTGGCCGTGGCCGGGCGAGGCTTGCGCAGGGCGCTGGCCGGGGCCAGGTAGCGGTTGACCATGTCGATGCACCAACCCCGCAACCGGGTCGAACGCGGCGGCTCGTCGAAGCTCTGGAGCTGGATGAGCAACTCGTTGACCACGCCGGCCACCCCGTCGCGCTGGCCGCCCCCGCCCATGCCCGAGCGGGCCCCGCCGATAGCATCGATCTCCTCGATGAAGCCGATGGCCCCGCCCTCCTTGCGAGCGGCCGTCCGCAGGGCCCGGAAATAGCTACGGATCTTGCGGTTGGTCTGGCCGTAGTACATCGACTGGAAGGCTGACGACGACACGAACAGGAAGGGCACCCCGGCCTCGGCGGCCATGGCCTTGGCCATGTAGGTCTTGCCCGTACCCGGCGGCCCCTCGAAGAGGATGGCCCGCCGCGGGGTTCCCCCCATGCGCTCCCGGAACGTCTTGTAGGCCAGGAAGAGGTTGAGGGTGCGCACCACCTCGTCCTTGACGATCCCCGCCCCCTTGACGTCGTCGAGATCGATGTCGATCTCGCTCGGTCGGTACAGCACGTGGGGCGAACGGCCGGCGCCCAGCATGGGCCCGACCAGAACCGCAGCGATGATGACCATGAGGATGAGGAGAGGCAGCATCTCGCCGAAGCCGGCGGGTAGCGACGGCAGGGCCGGCTCACCCGACAGGGCCTTCAGCCACAGCCAGCCCGCCACCAGGGAGACCATGACGGTCAGCCAACGCAGCCGGCGACGGCGAGCCCGCTCCCGGGCGGCGGCCACGTCGGCCAGGGCGCTGCCCAGCACCCCTCCCTGACCGAGGCTTCCCAGATCGCTCATCAAGCACGCTCCGTGGTCGTTGGCTACGTGGAGCGAGAGTAGCGGTGCGAGGCGGCCAAGGGAAGGGCGGCCGGCGAATGTCATCTGGGCGACACCGGTCCACAGGCCCGCGACGCTCCGTAGCCTCGGCACGACATGGTCATCCTCGCCCTCGACTGGTACATCTGGGCCGCGCTCGGCCTGCTGTTCGCCTACGCCCTCGGGCGACGGCTGTGGCGATCGTGGCGTCTGAAGCGACAGGCCCGGGCCCGGCGAAACCGGCCGGGCTACGCATCGAAGCGGCCGTAGCCGCCGCGGTAGAACACGAGCGGGCCGTCCTGGCCCTCCACATCCAGGGAGTGCACCCGGCCCACGCAGATCTCGTGGTCGCCCCCGTCGTGCACGGCGTCGATGGCGCAGTCGATCCAGGCCAACACCCCGTCGAGGCGGGGCGCCCCTGAGGGGGCCGGCACCCAGCCCACGCCG
>JALZNY010000156.1 GCA_030857525.1 Actinomycetota bacterium | reverse complement strand
GGTAGAAGCCGTCGGTGGCCGAGGCCCCGCCGGCGGCTCGTCCGCCTGCCTTGACCGCGGCGATCTCGGCCGCCCCCACCCGGCTCTGCTGGCCGGCACCGATGCCCACGGCCTGGCCGTCGAGCACCAGCGCCACGCAGTTCGACTTGACGTGCCCGCACAGTCGCCAGGCCAGGTCGGCGTCGGCCCACTGCTCGGGGGTGGGACGGGCTTGGGTGACCACCCGCCAGTCGGCTCGCTGGGCGGCGAAGTGAGGCGCCTCTTGGACGAGGAAGGCACCAGCGAGCTGGCGGAGCTGCAACCGGTCGGCTACCGGCGGAGGGGCTGACAGGACCCGGGTGTTCTTGCGCTTGGCGGCCAGCAGCTCGACCACCCCGTCGTCGTAGCCGGGGGCGATGACCACATCGGCCTGGGCGGCGGCGGCCATGCGCTCGGCCGTGACCAGGTCGACGCGCTGGCTCAGGGCCACGATCCCGCCGAAGGCCGACTGCTCGTCACCCTCGAAGGCCCGTTGGTAGGCGGTGGCCAGGTCGCCAGCCACCGCGGCGCCGCACGGGTTGGCGTGCTTGATGATGGCCACCGCCGCCCCAGTCGTCTCGAGCCCGGTCAGCTCGTGGACGAGCGACCAGGCGGCGTCGGCGTCGTAGAGGTTGAGGTACGACAGCGGGAGGCCCTGGTGCTGGATCACGCCATCCCACCAGGTGGTGGCCCCGATGGGCCGGTAGCGGGCCCCGGCCTGATGGGGGTTCTCGCCGTAGCGCAGCTCCTGGGCCCGCTCCAGGGCCAGGTGCAGCGTGGGCGGCAACGGGCTGGCCGGCGTCGGGTCGGTGTCGTCGAGCCAGCCCACGATGGCGGCGTCGTAGGCGGCGGTGTGGGCGAAGGCGGCGCGGGCCAGGCGGCGACGGGTGGCATCCGAGAGGACCCCACCGGCCCGCAGCTCGTCGAGCACGGCTGCGTAGTCGGCCGGATCCACCACCACCCCGACCGAGGCGTAGTTCTTGGCCGCGGCCCGCACCATGGTGGGCCCCCCGATGTCGATCATCTCGACCGACGGGTCGGAGCGGAAGGGATAGAGGTTGCCCACCACCAGGTCGATGGGGACGATGTCCCGGGCCTCGAGCTGGGCCAGGTGCGCGGGCTTGGACCGGTCGGCCAGGATCCCTCCGTGCACCGCCGGGTGCAGGGTCTTGACCCGGCCGTCGAGCATCTCGGGGCTGCCCGTCACCTCCTCCACGGCCAGGACGGCCAGACCGGCGCCGGCCAATGCCCGGGCCGTGCCCCCGCTCGACACCAGCTCCCAGCCCAGCTCAGCCAGGCCCGAGGCCAGCTCGACCAACCCGGTCTTGTCGTAGACCGACAGCAGCGCCCTCATGCTCGTCGCTCGTCTACGAAGGCTCGGATGGTGGCCGGGTAGAGCCGGCGCTCGACCTCCTTGATGCGCTCGTGCAGGGACTCGGCGGTGTCAGCGGGGCGGACGGGCACGGCTTCCTGGGCCAGGATGGGGCCAGCGTCGACCTCCAGGGTGGCCAGGTGCACTGTGCAGCCCGTCACCTTGACCCCCGCCTCCAGGGCCTGCTCCACCGCATGCCAGCCGGGAAAGGCGGGCAGCAGGGCGGGATGGGTGTTGAGGATGTGCCCGGCGTAGGCATCGTGGATGGGCTTGTCGAGGACGGTGCCGAAGCCGGCCATGACCACCAGCTCCACGTCGTGGGCCTCCAGGGTGTCGACCAGGCGGTGGGTGTAGTCGAGGCGGTCGAAGTCAGCTCCGAAGCTGGGGCGGGCCACCACCACCGCCTCCACGCCGGCCCAGGCAGCCACCTCAGTGGCGCCGCAGGGACGGTCGACCACCACCACGGCGACGGCGATGCCGTCGTCGAGGATGGCCTGGAGGATCGTCCCGCTGCCCGACGCCAGCACCCCGATGCGCACCGAGGGCACGGTACCAGCGCCCGCCACCGGCTTTACAGGGGCGGGTCGACGCAGTCGACGGTGCCCCCGCCGCTCCCGGCCGGCCCGGAGCGGGGGTAGGGCTCGACGAAGCCCGACCCGGGATCGCTCGTGGTGAGGAAGCGCACCACGGCGGCGCTGATGGCCCGCGCCTCGGCCTGGCGGACGTCCTCACGCTCCAGCAGCTCGGCCTCGGCCGGGTTGGACAGGAACAGGGCCTCGGATAGGGCGGAGGGCACGCCGGCCGACCGGCGCAGGATGCCGTAGTAGTCGCCACCCTCGTCGTTGGGCCGGTACTTGGCCCCGGCGTCGCTGTCGGCCACCCAGGCCACGCCCTCGTAGTCGGCGAAGGCGGCCACCATCTCCTCGTAGAGCAGACCCGACAGGCGTCGGGATTCGGGTGAGGTGATCTGGAAGTAGGTCTCGGAGCCGGGACGGACCGAAGGGCCGTCGGCGTCGCCGTTGTGGTGGATGGAGACGAAGGCCCGGGCATCGAGGCGGGTGGCGATCTCGGCCCTCGGGGCCAGGGCGACGCGGTAGTCGCCGGTGCGGGTGAGCACCACGGTGGCGCCGGCCGCCTCCAGCTCGGCCTGGGCCAGCTCGGCCACGGCCAGGTTGAGCTCGGCCTCGGCCAGCCCGTTGGCGCCCACCGCCCCGGTCTCGGAGCCCCCGTGGCCGGGGTCGAGCACCACTGTGGCGCCGTAGAGGGGAGTGCCAGCCTGCACCACCGCCTCCCCGTCACAGGGGGTACGCACCAGGTAGGCATCGCCCTGACGCTCGAGCACGGGCACCACCACGCCGGTCTCGGTTCGCAGCGCCCCCACCTCGCCGCCGGCGGGCACGGGCGCCAGCGTGGGAAGCGGGGTGGCGGCCAGCGGACGTTGGTCCGGGCTGACCCGGGCAAGCCCCGAGCTGGACGACGGCTGGCCGCACGCCAACAGCGCCATCAGAGCCAGCCACGGGGCGGCGATCCGCATACGCATGCACCCATGGTGGCGTCTGGGTTCATCGACTCCTCGGCACGACGGCGAGCCCGTTGCCCATCCTCGCCCCCTTCTGGCCCCAGAACCGCAGGCAAATTGACGCGTCCCAGGGGCCAGAACGTCGCTCGTGCCGGTACTTCAGAGGCCGGCGACCACCTCGGCCACCAGGCGGGCGGCCTCGCTCGGGTCGCGGCCCACGGCCACACCCGCCGCCTCCAGGGCGTCGATCTTGGCCCGGGCCGTGCCCCGGCTGCCCGAGACGATGGCGCCGGCGTGGCCCATGCGCCGCCCGGGAGGAGCGGTGACGCCGGCCACGTAGGCCACCACCGGCGTGGTCATCCGGGCCACGTACTCGGCCGCATCCTCCTCGGCCGAGCCGCCGATCTCGCCGATGAGGAACACCACCCGGGTCTCGGGATCGGCCTCGAACAGGGCCAGGCAGTCGACGAAGGTGGTGCCGGGAACGGGGTCGCCCCCGATGCCCACGCAGGTGGTCTGGCCCACCCCGGCCTGGGTCAGCTCGTACAGGGCCTGGTAGGTGAGCGTGCCCGAGCGGCTGACGATGCCCACCGGCCCGTCCCCCAGGCCTATCTCGCCGGCGGTGATGCCGATGTTGCAGCGTCCCGGGCTGATCACGCCCGGGCAGTTGGGGCCGAGCAGGCGGGTGCCGGGGAAGTCCTGGACCAGGGTGGAATGCATGCGGGCCTGGTCGTGGGTGGGGACGCCCTCGGTGATGACCACCACCAGCTCGATGCCGGCGCCGGCCGCCTCCAGCACGGCCGGGGGCACGCCGGGTGCGGGGACGAAGACGCACGACGCCGTGGCCCCCGTGGCCTCCACCGCCTCGCCCACGGTGGCGAAGATGGGGATGCCGTCGACGTCGGTCCCCGCCTTGTTGGGGTTGGTGCCGGCCACCACCTGGGTGCCGTAGTCCCGGTTGCGCAACCCGTAGAACCGGCCTGCGCTGCCGGTGAGGCCCTGGTAGACGACCTTGGTCGTCTCGTCCACGAGGATGGTCACGGTTCCTGCCCACCGTTGCCCCGCCGCCCGGGTCCTGTCACCGGCGGCGATCCTTCCCATCCGACTGTCGCCGGGCGGGCCCCTTCCGCCGGCGCCACCCGTTCGGCTCCCGGTGGCCACCCGCCTCGCGCGGCGAGCTCCACGGCGGTGCGGGCGGCATCGACCATGGTGGGGCACGAGCGCAGCCGCTCCGACTCGTGGTCGGCCAGGATGGTCCGGCCCTCGGCCGCGTTGGTACCGTCGAGGCGTACCACGATGGGCGAGGCGATGTCGACCCGGGCCAGGGCCTCGACGATACCGTTGGCCACCTCCTCGCCCCGGGTGATGCCGCCGAAGATGTTGACGAAGATGGCGGCCACCTTGGGATCGGCGTTGACCACCTCGAGGGCGGCGGCCATGACCTCGGCCTTGGCCCCGCCTCCGATGTCGAGGAAGTTGGCGGGGGTGCCCCCCACCTGGCTGACCACGTCGAGGGTGCTCATGGCCAGGCCGGCCCCGTTGGCGATGATCCCCACCGTGCCGTCGAGGCCGACGTACTGCAGGCCCCGGGCCCGGGCCGCCTGCTCCCGCTCGTCGCCGGCCTGGGTGGCGAGGTAGGTATCCCACTCCGGGTGGCGGAAGGCGGCGCTGTCGTCCAGGGTCACCTTGGCGT
>JALZNY010000155.1 GCA_030857525.1 Actinomycetota bacterium | reverse complement strand
ACCACTCACGGTGATGGAGTCGTCGGTGGACGACACGTCGGCCCCGAGGCGGCGGTGGGTGGAGTCGTACTTGAGCAGGTGGGCGTTGGTGGCGGGCGACATGAGGTCGTTGACCCCCACCACTTCGATATCGGCCCCCGACTCCAGCGCTGCCCGGTAGAAGTTGCGACCGATCCGGCCGAACCCATTGATCCCGACCCGAATGCTCATGTTCGTCCCCGATCCCGTCAGGCGGGCGTGGTTCGTCCCGCGTATCAGAGCTACGAGCAGTGAGGCACTCGCACCTCTTGGGGGTGAACCTAGTCGCCCGACGACGCTGCCCGCCCGTCCGCGCCGCTCAGGGGGTCCGAGACGCCAGCGCCGCCAACGCCGTGGCCAGGAGGACGGGGTCGTGGGCCAGAGCTGTCGCTGTGGCCATCTCCCGCTCCACCACCTCGACGGGGCAGTCGCCCCGGGCCAGGGTGCCGGGATGGCACAGGACCACGTCGGGGTGCACGCCGTGGTCGGCCAGGGCCGACACGTGGTCGCCCACGTCGAAGCCGTCGGTCTCAGGGAGCTGGGGACGTAGGTTGCAGACGTAGACGGTCTGGGCCGAGGTGGCGGCCAGGGCCTTGGTCACCTCGGGAACGATGGCGGCGGCCAGGACGCTGGTGAACAGCGACCCGGGCCCGAGGATCACCTGGTCGGCGGCGGCGATGGCGGCCACGACGGCCGGATGCGCCGGGGCGTCGGGGGGCACGATCGACACGGCCGAGATGCGCCCGGTCGACG
Source organism: Actinomycetota bacterium (assembly GCA_030857525.1). Taxonomy (GTDB): domain Bacteria; phylum Actinomycetota; class Acidimicrobiia; order Acidimicrobiales; family CADCSY01; genus JADDRA01. The sequence goes on along the minus strand of JALZNY010000155.1, from coordinate 3,832 downwards.
ACACCTTGACCTGACCCTCGACGGCGCCGCCGGCCGCGTCGGCTTTGAGCACCACCGGGTTGGTGCTGGCGGGCAGGACCCGCCCGGTGCAGCCCACCAGCCGGCCGGCTTCGTCGAGGGCGGCGGTGAAGTCGCCCAGGGCGCTGGCCAGGCCGGCGATGACCAGGTTGCCGAGGGCGTGGCCCTCCAGCTCGCCGGCGTCGAAGCGGTGCTCGAAGAAGCCGGCCCACGGCGAGGTGGGGTCGGCCAGGGCGACCAGGCAACGGCGCAGGTCGCCCGGCGCGGGGATGTCGAAGGCTTGGCGCAGGCGGCCGCTCGATCCTCCGTCGTCGGCCACCGACACCACGGCGGTGACGGCCGAGGCATAGCGACGGACCGCGGCCAGGGTGGCGGCCAGGCCGTGGCCTCCGCCCAGAGCCACGACGGCCGGACCTTCCGTGGTCAGGCGGGCAGGGCCAGCGGCGACGGCCGGTTCAGCGTCCGATGTCACGGTGAACCAGGCTGGCCTCGTAGCCCTTGCGACGCAGCAGCCGGGCCACCTCATCGGCGATTACCACCGAGCGGTGGCGTCCGCCGGTGCAGCCCAGCGCCAGGGTGAGGTACGACTTGCCCTCCTGGACGTAGGCGGGAAGGACCAGGTCGAGGAGGTGGTCGAGGCGTCCGAGGAACTCGGCGGTCTCGGGGAAGCGCATCACGTAGGCCCGCACGTCGGCGTTCTCGCCGGTGTGGGGCCGCAGGTCCTCCACCCAGTGCGGGTTGGGCAGGAAGCGGCAGTCAATGACCAGGTCGGCGTCGAGGGGCAGGCCGTGCTTGTAGCCGAAGGACAACACCGTGGTCTGCATGCCCGACGTCTCGGTGTCCGCGCCGAACAGGGCGACGATGCGCTCCCGGAGCTGGTGGACGTTGAGCTCGGTGGTGTCGACCACCACGTCGGCCTCACCCTTGACCGGCTCGAGGTTGGCCCGCTCCCGTTCGATGGTCTCGACGATGCTCTCCCCCTCCCCGAGAGGATGGCGCCGGCGGGTGTCGGTGTAGCGCCGCACGAGGACCTTGTCGGACGCCTCGAGGAACAGGACCCGAACCCGGGCGTTGGTGGCCCGCAGGGTGGCCAGGCTCTTGGTGAGCTCGGACAGGCCGGCCTTGGGCCCGATCACCAGGGCGACCCGCTCGATGGTGGTGCCGGGGGCCTGGGCCAGCTCGGCCACCTTGTCGATCAGGGCGGGCGGCAGGTTGTCGATCACGAACCAGCCCAGGTCTTCGAGCACGTTGGCGGCCTGGCTGCGACCCGCGCCCGACAGCCCGGTGATGACGACGAACTCGCTCACTGACGCCAGCCTACTGAGGCCCGGAAGGGGCCTCCCGCTCGGCCAACATGAACAGCAGGCGGGGGATGGTGGCGGCCTGCACGTACTCGCTGGCCCGGGCCAGGAACCCGGCGGGCGGGCGGGGCTCGGCCAGGTGGCGGATGACCAGCCCGGCCTCGGCCATGGCGTTGACGTAGAGCGACAGCGGACGGTGGATGAAGGGTATGAAGACGCCCTTCTCCACCTCCTCGATGGAGTGGTCCTCGACCAGGTAGGCGCCCACCCGCCAGTACTGCTCGGGAGGGTCGAGGACGTGGTCGTCGATCCAGCCGCTGCCCGGGGCCTGGAGCAGCGGGTGGTTCAAGAAGAACAGGAAGCGTCCGCCGGGGCGCAGCACCCGGGCGACCTCGGCCAGAGCGGCGTCGACCTCGACGATGTGCTCGAAGACCAGGCAGGCCACGGCTGCGTCAAAGGCGCCGCTGGCCAGGGGCAGTCGGGCTGCGTCGGCCCGGACGTAGTGGGGCCCGCCACCGCGGCGCTGCGCCACGCTGAGCTGGGCGTCGGTGGGGTCGATGCCCACCACCCGGGCGGCGCCGACCGTCGAGGCCAGACGGGCGACCTGTCCCTCCCCCGTGCCGACGTCGACCACGGCCTCCGCCCCGGCCAAGTGCTCGGCGGCCAGGGGCAGGATCTGCTCCACATACTCGGCATCGGCCCCCTCGCTGAATCCCTCCTGCCACCAGCCGGCGTGCGTCTCCCAAAGATCGGCGTCGGCCGCTTCGTCGCCTGTGGCCCCGGCGGGGGTCGACCAGGTCAGAGGAGCTTGACCGCGGCCAACACCAAGCCGGCGATGGTCATCGAGGTGGCCATGTTGGTCAGCGCGAGGCGGGCTCCCATGGCCTTCATCTCGCCCCGGAGGTCGCCGATCTCGCCTCGGAGCTCGCCGAACTCACCTCGGAGCGTGCCGATCTCGCCCCGGACCTCGCCCCGCAGCTCGGACATCTCTGCTCGCAGGGCCAAGCCCATGGCCTCGACGTCGCTGCGGCGGGCGATCTCGCTCCACTCCACCTCGGGCATCAGCTCCATCATCCTGGAGGCCGCCTTGCGCCCAAGGGACGTCTCCAGCGTCTCGAACAGCATCCGGCGTCCGACATCATCCACCATCGCACTCCCACCTTCGCTCGATCATCGCAGCGGGGGAAGCGCATGTCACCAGCGTAGCCACGGCCTGCGACAGCAAGCATCAACCGTCGGGGCTGTGGACCTTGTCCCACACCGCCTGGGCGACGGTGTTGGGCAACCAGGGCAGGGCCTGGAGCTGGTCGAGCGAGGCCCGCTTCACCCCGGTCACGCCTCCCAGCTCGGCGCGCAGGCGCTTCTGGCGGACGGGGCCGAGGCCGGGGATGTCGTCGAGGACGCTGGTGGTCATGCGCTTGTCCCGCAACTGGCGGTGGTAGCTGATGGCGAAGCGGTGTGCTTCGTCCCGCAGGCGCTGGAGCAGGTACAGCGCCTCGGACTGGCGGGGGATGCGCACGGGCTCGGCCCGTCCGGGCACGTAGACCTCCTCGAAGCGCTTGGCCAGGGCGGCGACAGGGACCTCGGCCTCCAGACCGAGCTCCTCCACCACCTCTCGGGCCACGCTGAGCTGGCCCTTGCCGCCGTCGACCACGAGGAGCTGGGGTGGGTAGGAGAAGCGTCCCTCCCGGTCGGCGACGGGCCGCTTCCGCTCGATCAGGTAGGCCTGCAAGCGTCGGGTCAACACCTCGCGCATGGCGGCGAAGTCGTCGTTGCCGGGCACGTCGCGCACCTTGAAGCGGCGGTAGTCACGCTTCTTGGCCAGGCCGTCTTCCATCACCACCATGGAGCCGACGTAGTCGGTCCCCTGGATGTGGCTCATGTCGTAGCATTCGATGCGTAGCGGGGCCTCGGGCAATCCGAGCGCCTCTTGTAGCTCGCGTAGGGCCCGGGCTCGACTGTTGTGGTCGCTGGCCCGGCGTAGGCGGTGGCGGGTGAACTCCTCGGTCGCGTTGCGTGTCACCGTCTCCTGCAGGCCGCGCTTGTCGCCCCGCCTGGGGACCCGCACCGTGACCCGGCTGCCCCGCAGCTCGCTGAGCCAGTCCTGGTAGAGCTGGGTGTCGTCGGGATCGTCGGGCACCAGCACCTGGCCGGGGATTCCCAGCGTGGGGTCGTCGTAGAGGCCCTCGATGACCCGGCCGATCAGCTCGGCCCGGGTCACGTCCTCGACCTTGTCGACGATGAAGCCCCGCCGGCCCACCACCCGGCCCTTGCGTACGAAGAACACCTGCACCGAGGCCTCGAGGTCGTCGTCGGCGAGCCCGATCACGTCGAGGTCCTCGGAGCGCTCGGCCACCATCTGCTGCTTCTCGATGGCCTTGCGCACGCTGACCAGCCGGTCACGCATACGGGCCGCCCGCTCGTACTCGAGGTGCTCGGCGGCGTCGACCATGTCGGCCTCGAGGCCGGCTACCACCGCTTCGGTGTTGCCGTCGAGGAAGGCGACCAGGTCG
>JALZNY010000154.1 GCA_030857525.1 Actinomycetota bacterium | reverse complement strand
TTGCCGGTGGCCTCGTTGTCGCCGGTGTCGGCGTCGGCCTCACCGTCGTTGTCGACCTCGACGGACTGGTCGCTCAGGTTGAACCAGCCGGAGCTGTCCGACTCCTGGTCGACCGACGTGGCGGCAGCGACGCCGACGGCAGCCGCGTCACCGGTCTCGATGACGGCAGTGCCGTCGCTGTAGTTGATGGCGCCACCGGAGTTGGCGGCCACGGCGTCGCCGTCGTCACCTTCGGCGTCGGCGTCCTGGTCGTTGCTGGCGTCGTTGTCCGACGCGTTGCCCACGGCTGTGTTGCCGCCGGTGTCGGCCGAGGCCGTGCCTTCGTTGTCCACGCTGGCGGTCTGGTCGGCACGGGCGGTACCCGACCCGGCAATCAGCAGCATGGCCATGGCAGTGACGAAGAGGAGCAGTGCGAGGACTGCCCTCCGTACGTCACCACCGGGAATAGCTCTTGCTTCACGCATATGGTCTCCTTGGCTTGCTTTTCGGTCCCACCCCGGCGGAGGTGGGTCGGGCCGGAAGCGGCGGGGAGGCTGGGCCTTTCCCAGGCGCGCCACGGCGCACCATACCCGATCATCCACCTGGCCGTGGCCTCGACGTAACCGCAACGACACCTGCCATTCATGCTTTAGAAACTCCCCGGGCCCCCAGCTACCGGGGCGGGAGGTTCGGTCAGCCTCGGCGGCGGCTGAACACCTCCACAGCCTGGGACAGGGGGACGAGCTCCCTCCGGTAGCGCTGGTGGGTGCGCTCGACCGCCGCCTCGGCCTCCTTGCGGGTCTTGACCAGCTCAGCTCGGAGCCGAGCCACCTCACCCTCAAGTTGAAGTACACGCTTGACCCCCGCCAGGTTGAGGCCTTCACCGGTGAGCTCCTGGATGCGACGAAGCCGCTCCAGGTCGTCCTCGCTGTAACGACGGCTGTTGCCCACCGTGCGAGCGGGGTCGAGCAGCCCCTTGCGCTCGTAGATGCGCAGCGTCTGGGGGTGGACCCCGGCCAGCTCAGCCGCCACCGAGATGACGAACACCGCAAGGTGACGGTCCCGTGCCATGGCCTAGGCCGTCTCCAGGTGCGACCGGGGCGAACCGGTGCTGGCCGCGGCCAGCTCTTCGATGGCTTGGCGCTCGGCCGCCGACAGGGTGGCCGGCACCGTCACCTCCACGGTGACCAGGAGGTCCCCGGCCCGGCCGTTGGCGCTGGGCACGCCATGGCCCTTGACCCGCAGCGTCCGACCGGAGCGGGTGCCCGGAGCCAGGCGCAAGGTCACCGGACCGCCGTTCAGCGTGGGCACGGTGATGTCGGCGCCCAGCGCCGCTTCGGGAAAGGTGACCGGTGCGGTAAGGGTGAGGTCATTCCCCTGGCGACCGAAGACGGGGTGGGGGGCGGTGCGCACCACGACGTAGAGGTCGCCCGGCGCTCCCCCGTTGCGCCCGGGCCCGCCCCGGCCTTTGACCCGGATGCGCTTGCCGTCGTCGACCCCGGCAGGGATGCGCACCTTGACCTCGCGCTGGCGGAGCTGGGTCCCGGTGCCCTCGCAGGTGGGACAGGGGGTCTCCACCACCACCCCCCGACCGCCGCAGCGGGGGCACGGCGTCGAGAAGCTGAACAGCCCCTGGTTCTCGTCGAGGACCCCTCGTCCCCCACACTGCGGGCACACCACCGGAGAGGTCCCGGGGGCGGCACCCGACCCGTGGCAGGTGGCGCACGGGGCCTCGCTGGTCAGGTTGACCGTGGTGGTCACGCCGTTGACGGCATCGGAGAACGACAGGTGTAGCTCGGTTTCGAGGTCGTCACCCCGGCGGGGCCCGCCCCCCCGGCTGGGGCCCGCTCGGCCCCGAGCCGCACCGGCGGTTCCCCGCCCGAACAGGCCGCCGAAGACATCGCCCAGGTCGCCCAGATCGTCGACGCGAAACGATCCCCCGGCGAAGGGGCCACCACCAGCCCGGCCGCCGGGACCCCCGCCACCAGCGAAGCCGGCGCCCACGGGGCCCAGCTTGCGGACCTCGTCGTACTCCTTGCGCTTGGCCTGGTCACCGATCACGTCGTAGGCAGCCGAGACATCCTTGAAGCGCTCCTCCCGGCCGGCGTTGCGGTCGGGGTGGGTGTCACGCGCCAGCTTGCGATAGGCGCGGGTGATGTCCTTCTGGGTGGCCGTCTCGGGCACGCCCAGGACCTTGTAGTAGTCCTTCTCGAACCACTCACGCTGCGGTGCCATGGCGTCGCCTCCGGGTCAGCCCCGCACGCGGACCATGGCCGCCCGCAGCAGACGGCCGTTCCAGCGGTACCCGGCCCGCAGCGTCTCGGCCACCTGGGGCTCGCCACCGTCGCCCGGCTCATGGGCCACGGCGTCGTGCTCGTTGGGGTCGAAGGCTTCGCCGGTCGGGTCCACCCGGGCCAGGCCCTGCTTCTCGAGCACCCCCACGAGCTGGGAGCGCACGGGGACGAGCGACTCGTCCCCGTGACCGATGCCGTTGTCGAGGGCATCGAGCACCGGGAGCAGGTGGTCGACCAAGCCGGCTGCGGCCTGCTCGGCGTGCTCGGTCTGGCGCTTGACCATCTGCTTGCGGAAGTTCTCCAGCTCGGCCTGCTTGGCCCGAGCCAGCTCCAGGTACTCGTCACGCTGCACGATCACCGCCTCCAGCTCCTCGACCAGCTCCTCCACCGACGAGGTGGGCTCGTCGATGCCCTCCCCCGACGGCGCGGCGGCCAGCGGCGCCTCCGGGTCGGGGACGACCTCGGGTGCCGCCTCTGAAGGTGCCGGCTCCTGGTACGGCGGGGCCGTCGGTCCCTGGGCCCCGCTCGGGGCCGGCGCCCCCCGTGGAGGGGCGCCGTACTCCGCCGGGTTGTGCGGCCGGCCGATGGGGCTCATGCCGAGCGGTCCTCGTCGACGATCTCGGCGTCGACCACGTCGTCGTCGCTGGGTGCCTTGATGTCGGAGTAGGACTCGGCCGTCGTCTGCTCGTAGAGCTTCTGGGAGAAGGTCTGGCTGGCTCCCATGAGCACCTCGGTGCTCTGGCGGATCCGCTCGATGTCGTCACCGGCGGCGGCGTCCTTGAGGTCCTTGAGGCCGGCCTCCACCGCATCCTTCTCGGGCCCGGGCACCTTGTCGCCCTGCTCACGGACGATCTTCTCGGTCTGGTAGATGAGGCTGTCGGCGGTGTTGCGGACCTCGGCCTCCTCCCGGCGCGCTCGGTCGTCCTCGGCGTGGGCCTCGGCGTCGCGGACCATCTGGTTGATCACGTTCTTGTCGAGCGACGACTGACCGGTGATGGTCATCGACTGCTCCTTGGACGTGGCCCGGTCCTTGGCCGACACGTGCACTATGCCGTTGGCGTCGATGTCGAAGGTGACCTCGATCTGGGGGATGCCCCGCGGCGCCGGTGGGAGGTCGACGAGCTGAAACTTTCCCAGCGTCTTGTTGTACATCGACATCTCCCGCTCACCCTGGAGCACGTGGATCTCGACCGAGGGCTGCATGTCCTCGGCCGTGGTGAACACCTCGGTGCGACGGGTGGGGATGGTGGTGTTGCGCTCGATGAGCTTGGTCATGACCCCGCCCTTGGTCTCGATGCCGAGCGACAGGGGGGTGACGTCAAGAAGTAGTACGTCCTTGACCTCGCCCTTGAGCACACCAGCTTGGACGGCGGCGCCGATGGCCACCACCTCATCGGGGTTGACGCCCTTGTGGGGCTCCTTGCCGCTGATGCTCTGCACCAGGTCGACCACCGCCGGCATGCGGGTGGACCCGCCCACGAGGATGACGTGGTCGAGGTCGCCCTTGGCCAGGCCGGCGTCGGAGATGGCCTGGTTGAACGGCCCCCGGCAGCGCTCGAGCAGGTCGGCGGTGAGCTCCTGGAACTTGGCCCGGGTCAGGTTCTCGTCGAGGTGCTTGGGGCCCTCGGCCGTGGCGGTGATGAAGGGCAGGTTGATCTGGGTCGACTGTGTGGTCGACAACTCGATCTTGGCCTTCTCAGCCGCCTCCTTCAGGCGCTGGGCCGCCATCTTGTCCTTGGCCAGGTCGACGCCCTCCTTGGACTTGAACTGGGCGACCAGCCAGTCGATCACCCGCTGGTCCCAGTCGTCGCCACCGAGGTTGGTGTCGCCGTGGGTGGACTTGACCTCGAACACCCCGTCACCGATCTCGAGCACCGAGACGTCGAAGGTGCCACCGCCGAGGTCGAACACGAGGATGGTCTGGTCGGCACCCTCCTTGTCGAGGCCGTAGGCCAGAGCGGCGGCGGTGGGCTCGTTGATGATGCGCAGCACCTCGAGGCCGGCGATCTGGCCCGCCTCCTTGGTGGCGGTGCGCTCGGCGTCGTTGAAGTAGGCGGGCACGGTGACCACGGCCTGGTTCACGCTGTCGCCCAGGTAGGCCTCAGCGTCGCGCTTGAGCTTCTGGAGGATGCGGGCGGAGATCTCCTGGGCCGTGTAGCGCTTGCCGTCGATGTCGCCGGTGCGCCAGGCCGTGCCCATCTGGCGCTTGACCGAGCGGATGGTGCGGTCGGGGTTGGTGATGGCCTGGCGCTTGGCCACCTCGCCCACCAGCACCTCGCCGTTCTTGGAGAACCCGACGATCGAGGGCGTGGTGCGCCCGCCCTCGGCGTTGGGGATGACCGTCGGCTC
>JALZNY010000153.1 GCA_030857525.1 Actinomycetota bacterium | reverse complement strand
CGTCGAGGAGGGGGATGTGGACTCAGAGCGGCAACAATCCCCGGTTTGCTTGCCACCGTGTACATCGGCACGTAGCCAAGTCAACTTGAGGGGCGACGTACCATTTGCCGGGCACGCCTCGCCGATATTGGTCGGGGTGATGGTCAGCTAGGCGAGATGATTGCTTGGTAGTGGTTGGTGGCCTCGATCTCGCCGGCGGTGAGGTGCAGGTCGAGGACCAGTGCGCCGGCGCCGTTGGCCTGGGCATCGTCGACGGTGGGGACGACGAACTGGACCGTGCCCACCCGGACGCAGTCGTCGGCCCCCACGTCGCCTTCCCATCGCCAGCGGTGGTCGCCCCCGGGCCACGACATCCGGGCCTCGACCCTGGCGCCCAAGGGTTGGCGGAGGTCGCTGACGACGTGCACGTCGAGGGCGAGGTGGTCACCCGGAGCCACCGTGGCCGGCAGGCGCTCGGCCACCACGATGACCGGCCGGCAGGCCTCGACCAGGGCGTGGTAGCCGGCCTTGGGCGTGCGCTCGTGGTCGAGCACGGCCCAGGTCACGCCGGGGTGGCCGTCGGCCAGGGCGAACAGGCAGAACCCGCCGGTGGGGCGGTACTTGAGGCGGCGCAGGGTCTCCACGTGGTGCTTCACCACGCTGGCTTGATACGCCTGGGTGGCGTGGCGCCACGAGTCGAAGCTGTCGTAGTCGCACGGCGGGACGTAGCGGTCGAACCGTGCCTTCTGCAGGTTGTGGGACTGCGAGAGCCGGTCCCAGTCGAGGTCGGGCCAGCGCTCGGGCTCGCAGTAGGCCACGTCGCCCGAGGGGACGGCCTGGGCCCCGAACTCGCTGACGAAGCGGGCCAGGCGGGGAAAGGCCCGGCACAGGGCCGGGAACTGGCGCTCGTCGCCGTAGTACCAGCCCAGGTAGCTGTGAGTGTCGCCGCCGCCCGAGCCCGGACGGGGGAACATGCCCGAGTGCGCCACCACCGCTCGGGTCCCGTCAGCCTCGGTGAGCACTCGGCGCAGCGACCGGTCGAGCACGCTCTTGTTCCAGTTGGGCAGCTCCTGCATGGCGGCAAAGCGGGCCAGGAGGCGCACCACGTCGGTGCGGGAGCGGACGTGGTCCGTCCGGGGGTCGATGGCCAGCGGCTCGTTGTGGGCGCACCACAGGGCCACCGAGGCGTGGTGGCCGAGGAGGTCGACGGCGGCCTCGGCCTGGCGGATGGCCTGGTGACGAACCGTGTGGGCGTAGCCCCACTGCAGGGGCAGGTCTTGCCAGATCAGCATGCCCAGCTCGTCGGCCGCCTGGTACAGCTCAGGCCGGCTGATGTGGGCGTGCAGTCGGAGCAGGTCGAGTCCGGCGTCCCGGGCCTGGGCGACGTCGGCCCGCAGCTCCTCGGCGCTGGCCTCGGCGAGCGCCATGCGCGCCGGGCCCTGGTTGGCGCCCTTGAGGAAGAGCCGCTCGCCGTTGACCCACAGGCTCCACTCGTGCCAGCGCAGCGACCGCAACCCGACGCGGCGCTCGACGGCGTGACTTGTATCGCCGTCGACGACGACCTCGACCCGCACGGTGTAGAGGGGTGCGTCGCCTAGGGCGTGGGGCCACCAGCACTGCGGCTCGGGCACGCGGATGGTCCAGTCGAAGAGGTTGGGACCTTCGGCCAACCGGTGTTCGGTCACCTCCTCGGCAACCGGTCCGGCTGGCCCCACGACGGTGGTGCGCAGCTCGATGGCCAGCGCCCGGTCGCTGTCGAGCTCGGCGCCGAGGCCCACGAAGGCCTGGTCGGCCTCGGCCGAGGTGCAGCGCACCCGCACCCGGTTCAGGCGTACGGGGCCGGTGTGCTCCAGGCGCACCCCCCGCCAGATGCCGCCGGGGTTCCAGTCGGGGTCGAGGCAATCCCAGTGCTGGAACACCCCGGTGAGGTTGTGCTTGGCGGTCAGGTCGGTCTCGGGTGCGCACGCCAACTCCACGCCGAGGAGGTGCTCGCTGCGGGTCCGGGCGGCGGCGCTGACGTCGAAGGCATGCGGCACGAAGTAGCCCTCGGTGTCGCCCACGTAGTCGCCGTCGAGCCAGACGTCGCTCTGGTAGAACAGGCCGTCGAGGACCAACCAGGCCCGGGCGTCGGCGTCGGGGCGGGGGGAGTCGAACTGACGCCGGTAGAGCAGGGGGCCGTCGCTGGCGGCGAAGGCCTCGTGCGAGCGCCAGTGACCGGGGACCTCGACTTGGTTCCAGGCCATCGAGGTGTCGTCCAGCCCGGGATCGGCGAAGGCCCGGCGTAGCTCTTCGTCGCCCTCGGCCGCCCGCCACGAACCGGTCAGGTCGAGGGGGGCGAGGGGCTCCATGGGCTGACGCTACTCACATCAGGTAAGAGAGTTCGCCGCGTCTGCTGTCTGGAGGGCTGGCGGTACCGTGTTCGGGTGCCGTCACGCCCCGCCAACCTCGGCCAGCTCCGCGAGTCGGGCTGGCGCTCCACACCGGTCAAAGAGGAGGTCAGGCGCAACGCCATGACCCGCATCGTCGCCGGCCAGCCCCTGGTCAGCGGCCTGCTGGGCTACGACGAGACCGTCTTGCCCCAGCTCGAGAACGCCCTGCTGGCGGGCCACGACGTCATCTTCTTGGGCGAACGGGGCCAGGGCAAGACCCGTATCATCCGCAGCCTGGTCGGTCTGCTCGACGAGTGGCTGCCCATCGTCGCCGGCTCCGAGATCAACGACGACCCCTTCGCCCCGGTCTCCCGCTACGCCCGCGACCAGGTGGGCGACCAGGGCGACGACACGCCCGTCGAGTGGGTGCACCGCGACACCCGCTTCGGCGAGAAGCTGGCCACGCCCGACACCTCCATCGCCGACCTCATCGGCGAGGTCGATCCCATCAAGGTGGCCGAGGGCCGCTACCTGGCCGACGAGTCGACGCTGCACTATGGCCTGGTCCCCCGCACCAACCGGGGCATCTTCGCCATCAACGAGCTGCCCGACCTGGCCGAGCGCATCCAGGTGGGCCTGCTCAACGTGTTGGAGGAGCGCGACGTACAGGTGCGGGGCTACAAGGTGCGCCTACCGCTGGATGTCATGTTGGTGGCCTCGGCCAACCCTGAGGACTACACCAACCGGGGCCGCATCATCACCCCGCTCAAGGACCGCTTCGGCGCCCAGATCCGGACCCACTATCCGAGCGACGTCGAGACCGAGATGGCCATCGCCGACCAGGAGGCGCTCCCCCTGGCTGTCGACGGCCGCCGGGTATGCGTGCCCGCCGAGCTGGCCGAGGTGGTGGCCACGGTGTCGCACCTGGCCCGCTCCAGCCCACACGTCAACCAGCGCTCGGGCGTGTCGGTGCGCCTGACCGTGGCCAACCGGGAGACGCTGGTGGCCAACGCCGCCCGCCGGGCCCTGCGCCTGGGGGAGCCCGAGGTGGTGCCCCGGGTGAGCGACCTGGGTGCCCTGGCCGCGTCCACCACCGGCAAGATCGAGATCGAGACCCTCGACGAGGGCCGCGATCAAGCCGTGGTCGACGGGCTGTTCTCGTCGGCCGTGCTGAGCGTGTTTCGCTCCCGTGTGGACCCGGCCACCGTGCGGGAGCTGGTGGCCGCCTTCGACGACGGCAGGGTGGTGCACACCGGCGACGACGTGGCCTCCTCGACCTACGTCGAGCTGTTGGCCCAGGTGCCGGCGTTGTGTCCGGCCGTGGGCGCCCTGGCCGAGGGGGAGAGCCCGGCTCGCGTGGCCTCGGCCGTCGAGTTCCTCCTCGAAGGACTGCACCTGTCCAAGCGCCTCAACAAGGACGTGGCCACCGACGGCCGCGCCGTCTACCGGTCCCGCTGATGAGCCGGTTCCGGTACTCCCGCTGGGACGGGAGCCAGCGGGGGTTCGAACTCGACGCCGATGCGGTGATGGCCGAGCTGGCCGACGACCTCACCCACCACGGCGACGCCAACGCCGCCCTGCGTCGCATGCTCCAGTCGGGCTTCCGGGATCGCACCGGCCAGCAGGTGCAGGGCATGCGCGAGCTGCTGGAGCGCCTGCGTGAGCAGCGCCGTGAGCGACTGGCCCAGCGTGATCTGGGCGGCGTCTACGAGGACATCGCCGAGCGGCTCCGCCAGGTGCTCGACACCGAACGGGCCGGAATCGACGCTCTGGAGCAGGCGGCCCGGGACTCGGGCGACCAGCGCCGCCAGGAGGTGGTGGGGGAGGGGGCCGCCGGCCGCCGGATGCAGCTCGACCTGCTGCCCCCCGATCTGGCCGGCCAGGTACGGGAGCTGTCGGACTACGACTTCGCCTCGCCCGAGGCCCGGGAGCGCTTCGAGGCCCTGGTCGAGGAACTGCGCCAGCAGGTGGCCCAGTCGTTCTTCAATCAGATGGCCGGGGCCATGGGCAGCGTGTCGCCCGAGGAGCTGGCCCGGACCAAGGACATGTTGGCCGAGCTCAACCGCATGCTCGAGCAACGGGCTACGGGGGAGGATCCCGACTTCGCCGGGTTCATGTCCCGCTACGGCGACATGTTTCCGGAGAACCCCCAGACCCTCGACGAGCTGCTCGAGGTCATGGCCCGGCGCATGGCGACCATGCAGGCCATGCTCAACTCGATGAGCCCCGAGCAGCGAGCCCAGCTCCAGGGCCTGTCCGACCAGTTGCTCTCCGACAT
>JALZNY010000152.1 GCA_030857525.1 Actinomycetota bacterium | reverse complement strand
GGCCGGAGCGGTCTGCTCGCTCACACTCACGATGGCTCCTTGTCGGCGGTGCTCGCCTCGGCGGTGCCGGTCCCGGAATCGGGCGAGCTGCTGGGAGCGCCACCGGCGCCCACTCCCACCAGCTCGGCCTGCTCGGCGGTCCCAGCGGTCTCGGCGGCGAACCCCGGCTCGGGGTCATGCTCGCCATGGTCGTGATCATCGTGACCGGCCTCGGGGTCGACCGAGGGCTCCAGGCCCAGGCCGACGATTCCCCCGACGATCATGAGGCCCCCGAGCGCCGACAGCCAGTAGGTGTAGAGCAGGCCGTAGCTGACCAGGGGCATCCCCAAGGCGATGACGATCGGCCAGTACGACGGCGAGGGCAGGTGGATCGCCGAGACATCGACGTCGGGCTCGGTCCCTCCTCGGGCCAGCGACACCTCATCGACCTTGCTCAGGAACTCGTAGTGCTCCCGACGCACGGGCCGGCCGCCCTCGCCCTCGGCGTACTTGCGGTGCCACCACTCGTCGAGGTGCCCGACGGTGGGCTCGACGTCGAAGTTGTGCACCGGCGGGGGCGACGACGTGGCCCACTCGAGGGTGCGACCATCCCACGGGTCGGCGCCGGCGTGGGGGTTCTTGCGGCTGCGCACCACGTTGTAGACCCAGACCAGGAACGACAGAGCGATGAGGAACGAGCCGATGGTCGACAGCAGGTTCATCAAGTCCCAGCCCATCCCCTCGGGGTAGGTGGCGGTACGGCGAGGCTGGCCCTGGAGCCCGGCTATGTGCATGGGCCCGAAGGTGAGGTTGAACCCGGCGAACATGATCCAGAAGTGGAGCTTGCCGATACCCTCGCTCAGCTTGTGGCCGAACATCTTGGGCCACCAGTAGTAGATGCCGGCGAAGATCCCGAACATCGAGCCGCCGAAGAGCACGTAGTGGAAGTGCGCCACGACGAAGTAGGTGTCGGTCTGTTGGGTGTCGGCCGGTGCCACCGCGTGCATGACGCCCGACAGGCCGCCGATGGTGAACTGCGACACCAGGCCCACGGCGAAGAGCATGGCCACGGTGAACTGCAGCTTCCCCCTCCACAGGGTGCCGATCCAGTTGAAGATCTTCACCCCCGTGGGCACGGCGATGAACATGGTCGACAGCGAGAAGGCGGCCACCGAGACCGGACCCACGCCCGAGGCGAACATGTGGTGCGCCCAGACCCCCCAACCCATGAAACCGATGGCGATGCCCGAGAACACCATGAAGGGGTACCCGAAGAGGGGCTTGCGAGCGAAGGTGGGGATGACGTCGGAGACGATCCCGAAGGCGGGCAGCACCAGGATGTAGACCTCAGGATGGCCGAAGATCCAGAACAGGTGTTGCCAGAGCAGGGGGTCGGCGCCGGCCTCGACCACGAAGAAGTTGGCGCCGTAGAGCCGGTCGAACATGAGCAGGAACAGGGCCACGGTGATGACGGGGATGGCGAAGAGCAACAGGAACTGGGCGACCAGGGCCATCCACACGAACACCGGCATGCGCAGCAGCGTCATGCCCGGGGCCCGCATGTTGAGGCAGGTCACGATGAGGTTCACCGCTCCCAGCAGGGAGGCGACACCGGTGATCTGCAGGCCCAACACCCAGAAGTCGATCCCATTCCCGGGTGAGTAGGCCACCCCGGAGTTGGGGGCGTAGTTGAACCACCCGTTGTCGGGAGCACCACCGAGGAAGAAGCTGGAGTAGAGGAACAGCCCACCGGCCAGGAAGATCCAGTAGCTGAGGGCGTTGAGCCGGGGGAAGGCGACGTCGCGAGCGCCGATCATCAACGGGATCAGGTAGTTCGAGAACCCGGCCAGCATCGGCATGATCACCAGGAAGACCATGGTGGTGCCGTGCATGGTGAAGAGCTGGTTGTAGACCTCGGGACTCACCACCTGCCCGTTGGGCTGGGCGAGCTGGGCCCGGATGAGCAGGGCCTCCAGACCGCCGATGGCGAAGAAGGTCATGGCCGTGGCCCCGTACAGGATGCCGATCTTCTTGTGATCGACCGTGGTCAGCCACGACCGCCACCCCTCGCTCGACGAGGGCCGGGTGAAGGCGCCGAGGGGCTTGCTCACCACCGGCTCTTCCCCGGTGGTGAGCTCCAGGGGGGGACGTTCCTCGGTCAGCGCCATCAGGGCATCACTCCAGGGTTTCCAGATAGGAGTACAGGGCGTCGATCTCGTCCTCGGTGAGGGCGCCGATCACCATGAGCGACCCGGCCTTGCGCTGCGGATCGCGTAGCCAGGCCTCGAGCTCGCTGCGGTCGTCGAGATCGTAGATGCACCCAGCGAAGCAGTCCCGGCTGAACAGGTGGGTGAGGTCGGGAGCGGATGGGGACTCGGGGGCCACCGTCTCGAAGGCGCCCTCGACCCGATGGCAGGCCGCGCAGCCCTTCTGGGAGAACAGCTCGAACCCCTGGGCGGCCAGCCCCGTCAGCGGCTCCACCGGTGGGCGCTGCATCTGCTCGACCCACTGGTCCCAGCCGGCTTGATCATGGGCCACCACCTTGAGGCGCATGTTGGCATGCGAGGTCCCGCAGAACTCGGCACACTGGCCCGAGTAGACGCCGGGCTCGTAGGCCTGCAGCGACCAGGTGTGCTCACGGCCGGGCACCACGTCCTGCTTGCCGTTGAGGCGGGGCGTCCAGAACGAGTGGATGACGTCGGGCGAGGTAAGGGTGAGGTAGACGGGCTGTCCGGCCGGGATGTGGAGCTCGTTGGCGGTGACGATGCCGCCCTCGTCCTCGATGCCGAAGTTCGTCTGGGTCGGGTAGGTGTAGCCCCACCAGTACTTCTGGCCGGTGACGGAGACCTCCAGAGCGTTGGCCGGCTTGGCGTTGAGCTGGAACACGACCGGGATGGTAAACACGGCGATGAGGCCGAGCACCAGGGCCGGCAGGATCGTCCAGCCGATCTCCAACTTGGTGCTGCCGTGGAACTGCACGGGCATCTCGTCGTCGTCGTCGCCCCGGCGGCGGTAGCGCACCACGAAGTAGACGATGAT
This sequence comes from Actinomycetota bacterium, assembly GCA_030857525.1. Classification (GTDB taxonomy): domain Bacteria; phylum Actinomycetota; class Acidimicrobiia; order Acidimicrobiales; family CADCSY01; genus JADDRA01. Next base: position 1,609 of record JALZNY010000152.1, on the reverse strand, counting down.
GCCCTCGACCAGGACGAAGACAGCCACCCCCACCCAGAAGACGGGCATGAACAGGTTGTCGATCTTCTCGGCGAAGGGGCCGGCGGGATCGAGCGAGTCCTGGGGAGCGTCGGCCGCGCAGCCACCGACCACCAGGACGACCACCAGCCCCAGGAGTGCGAGCCTGCCCCTCAGCAACATGGTGCGATCAGGGTGGCCGACGCGAGGACCGGGCGCCAAGTCACCCACCTCCTGCACCCTGGCCTTCCGCCGGCACGCCTTCGGGGTCGGCGGCACCGTCCTCGGCCTCAGCCCCGTGATCGGCCCCCTCCTCCGCTTCCCCTTCGGCACCTTCTTCGCCGCCGTGCGGCTCGAACTCGCGCTCGCCGGCCACCGCAGCCACGATCCCGCCCCCGAGCAGCCCGGCCGCGCCGAGCACCACGACGGCCGCTACCAACGACGAGCTGACCCGAGGACGGGCGCTCAACAGGGCGCCCACCCCGAAGATGGCGACAGCCACCACGATGGCCACGACCGTTGAGCCCGCCTTGGGGAGCGCCAGCAAGATGCGGGAGAAGGCCAGCACGGCCACCGCGATGCCCAGCAGGGACAGCACGGGGATCTCCACCGGGAACATGACCCGGTTGCGCAGCCGCTGGTTGACCTCGGCGTCGGCGGTGGAGCGCTCGGCCCAGCTCTGGACCATCCACTCCATCAAGGTGACACCGAGGATGGCGAAGCCGACGTAGAGCAGGGCGCCCCCGATGGCGAGGCCGACCACGCTCACGGCCGCTCCGAGGGCGGCCAGGGCGGGCCAGACGGCGGCGAAGCGGGTGGCGATGGGGCGTTGCGTCTCCGTGAGATTCCCTGCGGCCGAGGGCAGGGCCACGTCGCCGTCACGCAGGGCGATGGAGGCCACCCCGAGGATCGTCCCGGCCACCGCGGTGAAACCCAGCACCAGCGTGCCGTAGAGCTCGCCCCCGCTGGCCAGCAGGTAGAACACGGCGCCGACGACCCCGAGGGTGACGACCCCGAACCAGAATCGAGAACCGGTGTTGATCATCTAGTTCCCCCTCACTATGGACCACCTTCGAGGAACCAGATGCAGTACCAGACGATCAGGCCGGCAGCCACGCTGAAGTGCCAGAAGGCGGCCGCGCTGACGACCATCTCCCGGTCGTTGGGGGAGAACTGACCACCGAGGGCCCGGAAGCCCACGACCACCAAGGCCACGAGGGCGGCGATCACCACCAGCAGGTGGGTGATGGTCACGGCGTAGACGGTGGTGGCAAAGCGGGAGGCTCCGGCCACCATGCCGAGCTGGGACCACGAGAAGGACAGCGCGTTGACGAAGGCCAGTCCGAGCACGAGGGTGAGGGCGATGGCTACGTAGGCACCGCGCCGGTCGCGCGCCTTGATGGCCGCCACCGACCACTGGGCGGTGAACGACGACATGGCCAGGGTCAGGTAACCGACGAACAGCGCCACGTTGGGCAGCACGACTTCGTCAGGGACCCATGCCTCTCCGGCGCCCCGGGCCAGATCGCGGGCCGAGAAGTACCCAGCCAGCAGACCTCCGATGAGGGTGGTGCCCGCAGCGATGGCGAACAGGGTGCCCACCAGCATGACG
>JALZNY010000151.1 GCA_030857525.1 Actinomycetota bacterium | reverse complement strand
CCGGCACGCTCTGGAACAGGTGACTCGAGGCGCGGAGGCGACGGCGGTACCGCTCAGCACCGGCTCCGGCGCCACCGCGGTCATGCCGGCGGCGGCCTCTCCCGCCACCCCCGACCCGCCGCCGACGCGCCCGGATCCTGCACCCCGGCCACTCCCACCGGAGCGACCGCTCTCCCGCCGCCCCCCGGTCAACGGGGGGAGCCGGGCCTGGCTGATCGGCCTGGCCGTGGTCGCTCTCGTGGCCGTGGTCGCGCTGGTCGCCGGCCTCAACCTGGGTGACGGCGCCGAACAGGCGTCGACCGACGCCGGTTCCGACACCACTGTCGCCGACGAAGGTGGTGACGCCCCCGAGGAGACGACGTCCCCGGCCCCCGATCCCGATGCCGGCGACGAGGGCGCCGCCGACCCGGCGCCCGACACCCCGCCCCCGGCTGATCCCGATGTCGAGCGTCCCAACGGGGTGCCCGGCGACTGGACGCTGCACACCGACACCGCCGGGCGTTACACCATCTGGCGCCCGCCGTCGTGGGCGCCGAGCGCAGGCCCCGGCACCGGCACCGACTTCGTCGACTCGGCCACGGGCGACTACCTCCGGATCGACTTCGTGTCCGAACCCGGTGACGACCCGGTAGAGGCGTGGGAGGACTCGTCCGAGCGCTTCGCCGACCGCTACGACAGCTACGAGGAGATCGACATCGAGGCCACGCAGTACCAGGGCTTCGACGCCGCCGTGTGGGAGTACACCTACGAGGGCCAGCACGCCACCAACCTGGGCGTGGTCACTCCCGACCTCGGCTTCGCCCTCAACTTCCAGACCGGCGAGGACCGCTGGGACTCGTCTCAAGACATCCGCGACGCCTTCGAGGCGAGCTTCCGCCTAACCGGCTAGGGCTGGCCAGCTTGCGTTAGCCGATCAGACCTGGGCTCGGGTGGCCCGCAGGCGGCGGATCTTGCGCGACGTCAGCCAGGCCACCCACACGACGAAGGCGGCGAGCACGGCGTAGGCGATGGGCGAGACCCAGCCCTCGACCTGTTCATAGTTCTGGCCGAGCTGGTAGCCGGCCCCGATGAACAAGGCGTTCCAGACCGCACTGCCGGCCAGTGTGTAGGCGCAGAAGCGGACGAGCGGCATGCGGGCCACCCCGGCAGGGATTGACACCACGCTGCGGACCAGGGGGACGCAGCGCCCGAGGAGCACGAACTTGGCCCCGTGGCGCTCGAAGACCCGCTCGCCCCGCTCGTAGTCCTTCTGGCTGAGGATCACGAACCAGCGCTTGCCGGCCAGCTCGTGCAGGCGCTCCGAGCCCACCCCCGCCCCCACCGCGTAGAGCACCAGGGCGCCCACCAGGGCGCCCACGGTGGCCGCCACCCAGGCCAGCACCAAGTCGAGCTCGCCCCGCTCGGCCCGAAAGCCGGCGAAGGGCAGGATGACCTCCGAGGGGATGGGCGGGAACAGGTTCTCCAGGGCGACCAGCACGCCCACCCCTACTTCGCCGATCCGGTCGACGATCCCGAGCAGGCCCTCGCTGCCCTCAGCCATGGTGCACGGCCACGCCTACCCGGACCCCATCTATCGGGGGCCCAGCTCGTCGGCGGGCTGGACGATGGTGCTGGGGAAGTCCTTCAGGTCGCCCGAGGGAGCCGTGTCCCAACCCCGGAAGGTCAGGTCGGTCTGGAGGTAGACGGCGATGAGCTCGGCCGTGCGCCGGATGCCGTCGAGGTGGGTGCGCTCGTAGCCGTGGCTGGCGTCGATGCCGAAGCCGATGAGGGCGGCACGGGTCTCCGCCCCCGCCTCCAGGGCCGAGGCGGCGTCGGAGCGGTAGTAGCCGTAGACGTCGCGGCGGTGGTCGATGCCGTGGTGGCGGCAGAGCCCGGCCAGGCGACGCACCAGGTGGTAGTCGAAGGGACCGCTGGAGTCTTGAGCGGCGATGTTGACGGTGTGCTCGGTGGAGGCCTGGCCGGGGGCGACCACCGAGATGTCGATGGAGATCATCTCGGCCACGTCGGCGTCGAGGCCGTGGCTGGCGCCCAGGCCCACCTCCTCGGCGATGGTCACGAGCAGGTGGGCGTTGACGGGGAGCACGGCGGCGTGGTCGATGCAGGCCTTGAAGGCGCCGAGCGCGGCGGCGATGCCGGCCTTGTCGTCGAGGTGGCGGGACTTCACGTAACCCGAGGGAGTGATGGCAGACCGGGCGTCGAAGGCCACGAAGTCACCCACGCCGATGCCGAGGGACTCCAGCCCGCCGGCGTCGACCACGTTCTCGTCGACCCGCACCTCGACGTGCTCCCACCCCGTCGGCTGGGTGTCGACCTCGTCGCCCCAACGGTGCCCGCTGGCCTTGAGGGGCAGGACGGTGCCGCTGAAGGTCTGCTCCAGGTCGTCGACGAAGATGGTGACCCGGACGCCCTCGGCGAAGCGGGCGCTGTGGGTGCCGATGGGCACCAGCTCCAGGCGGCCGTTCTCCTTGAGCCGTTTGACCATGCAACCGATGGTGTCGGCGTGCACGATGACGGCCCGGTCAGGCGTCTCCGGGCCACCCTCGCCCGCCAGCTCGCCCCGCAGCACCCCCCGCCGGGTCAGCTCGAAGGACATGCCCAGGGCGGCGATCTCCTCACCGATGAGCTGCATGATGTGGTCAGTGCGCCCCGAGGGGCTGGGCACGGCCAGCAGCCGCAGCATCACGTCGACCACGTAGTCCATGTCGATGGGCAACGCCTTGGAGCGCTGGGGCTCGGCCGGCGCGAGGGAGAAGGGCACCGGGTGAGCCTAGAGGTCGCCGCCGCTCTACCGAGAGGTCGAGGGGGTGGCCGGCTTCCAGCCTCGGGGGAGGCCTCGGGTGGCGGGGAAGAGCAGGTCGATGAAGCGCTGCGCCGTGGGCTGGGGCTCGTGGTTGGCCAGGCCGGGCCGCTCGTTGGCCTCGATGAACACGTAGTCGGGCCCCTCCACGTCGCGCACCAAGAAGTCGAGGCCGGTCACGGGCAGGTCGAGCACCCGGCTGGCCCGCACCGCGGCCTCGGCCAGGGTGGGATGGAGTCGGGCGGTGACGTCGTGGATGGTGCCGCCGGTGTGGAGGTTGCCCGTCCGGCGCACAGCCAGGGCCTCCCCGTCGCCCAGCACGTCGTCGAGGCTCCGGCCCTCGACCCGCAGGGTGTCGAGAGTGGTCTCGTCCACGGGGATGGTCGACTCCCCCCCGGTGGCCGCGGCCCGGCGCCGGCTCTGGGCGGCGATGAGGTCGCCCACCCCGTGGCGCCCGTCGCCCACCACGGTGGCGGGACGGCGCACGGCGGCGGCCACCACCTCGTGGCCGATGACCACCACCCGCAGGTCGTCGCCGTCGCAGCGCTGCTCCAACAACACGTCGGGGCAGAGGGCCCGGGCTCGCTCCACGGCCTCGGCCAGGCCCTCGGCGTCGGTCACGCCCACGGTGATCCCCACCCCCTGCTCCCCCCGAGCGGGCTTGACCACCAGCTCGCCCACCTCGGCCAGAAAGGCCCGGTCGGCCTCGGCCGTGGAGGCCGATCGGCCTCGGGGCACGGCCAGCCCGGCGGCGGCCACCAGGCGACGGGTGATGCGCTTGTCGTCGCACCAGCTCACCGCCACCCCCGAGGTGAGCTCGGAGAGCGACTCCCGGGTGACGATGTGGCGGCCGCCGTGGCTGAGGCGCAGGAAACCGCCTTCGGCGTCGATGACGGTGACGCCGATGCCCCGGCGCCGGGCCTCGTCGGCCACGATGCGGGCGTAGGGGTTCAACGCCTGGTGGTCATCGCTCAGAGGCCCCGAGAACAGCGGCTCGTTGATGGGGTTCTTGCGCTTGACGCAGAACACCGGCACCCGTTGGAAGCCCAGCTTCTCGTACAGGGCGATGGCGGGAGCGTTGTCGTGCAGAACCGACAGGTCGAGGTGGCGACAGCCCCGGGCGGCCAGCTCCTGGCCGAGGGCGTTGACCAGGGCCGCACCCAGCCCGGGCCGGGAGCTGTGCTGGTCGACGGTCAGGCACCACAGGCTGGCGCCGGCCTCGGGGTCGCCCCAGGCCTGGGCGTGGTCGACGCCGGTAACCGTGCCCACCACCGCGGAGGAGGACGTGTCCTCGGCCACCAGGTAGCAAAAGCGCTCGTCGTCCTGGTTGGCTACCAGCACCTCGGAGGGGGCCATGACCATGCCGGCCTGGGCGTAGAGCCGGTTCACCGCGTCGGCATCGGCGGCGCCGGCCAAGGGCCGGATCACCACGCCGGGGGCAGGGCGGGTGAGGAAGCCGCCGCTGCCGTCACCCCGGCCGGTCTCGCCACCGCCGCCCGCATCAGCGTCGTCGAGGACGAGCGAACGCCGGAAGGTGTAGGACGGGTCGACGAAGAGCTCGTGGGGGGCCCGGCTGACCAGGACGTGGGGCTCGGGGTGGTACAGGCACACGTCGCGCTGGCCCAGCTCCTCGGCCCGCAGGACGGCGGCCAGGGCGTGGTCGTCGGCGAAGGTCTGGCCGAAGACCAGGCGGCCCCAGCCGCACTCCAGGCTCACGTTGCAGATCTGTGGGCGATCGTCGGTCACCAGACTGCGCCCATCAGGTGGCGCCGTGGCTCTGGAGCCACAACTCGAGGAGGCCGAGCTGCCACAGCGTGTTGCCCCCGAGCGGGGTGAGG
>JALZNY010000150.1 GCA_030857525.1 Actinomycetota bacterium | reverse complement strand
GCGTTCAAGATCATGAGCGACCCCCACGTGGGCAAGCTCACCTACTTCCGGGTCTACTCGGGCACGCTCGAGGCCGGCTCCTACGTCTACAACTCCACCAAGGACCGCAAGGAGCGGGTGGGCCGGTTGCTGCAGATGCACGCCAACACCAGGGCCGACCTGGAGGCGATCTTCGCCGGCGACATCGTGGCCGCCATCGGTCTCAAGGGGACCACCACCGGTGACACGCTGAGCGACCCCAACCAGCCCATCGTGTTGGAGGCCATCGACTTCCCCGAGCCCGTGATCCACGTGGCCGTCGAGCCCAAGACCAAGTCCGACCAGGACAAGCTGGGCAGGGCTCTCCAGTCGCTGTCGGAGGAGGATCCCACCTTCCAGGTGCGTACCGACGAGGACACCGGCCAGACCGTGATCTCGGGTCAGGGCGAGCTCCACCTCGAGGTCATCGTCGACCGCATGCTGCGGGAGTTCAAGGTCGACGCCACCGTGGGCAAGCCCCAGGTGGCCTATCGGGAGACGATCACGGCCACGGCGAACAAGGTCGTCTACCGCCACGTCAAGCAGACCGGTGGTTCAGGCCAGTTCGCCCACGTGGTCATCGACCTGGAGCCCACCGGCCCCGGCGGCGGTTACGAGTTCGTCGACAAGATCACCGGGGCCCGCATCCCCAAGGAGTTCATACCGTCGGTCGACCAGGGCATCCAGCAGTCGCTGGCCTCGGGCGTGCTCGCCGGCTACCCGGTGGTCGACGTGCGGGCGATCCTCACCGACGGCTCCAGCCACGACGTCGACTCCTCGGAGATGGCGTTCAAGATCGCCGGTTCCATGGTGTTCAAGGAGGCGGCGCGCCGAGCAAAGCCGGCCCTGCTTGAGCCCATCATGGCCGTCGAGGTGGTCACCCCCGAGGACTACATGGGGGACGTGTTCGGCGACCTCAACGCCCGCCGGGGCAAGGTGGAGGCCAGCGAGCAGCGAGGCAACAGCATGGCGATCCGGGCTCAGGTACCTCTGTCCGACATGTTCGGATACGCTACCGATCTGCGCTCGCGCACCCAGGGCCGCGCTACGTACACGATGCAGTTCCACTCCTACCAACAGGTCCCCAGGACGATCGCCGAAGAGATCGTCGCCCGGGTCCGCGGCGAGTAGCCCGCGATGCCCTGTGCACAGTCGATGATGGACGTAACCCCTCGAAAGGAAAGTTGAACGACATGGCCAAGGCGAAGTTCGAGCGGAACAAGCCCCACCTCAACGTGGGCACGATGGGCCACATCGACCACGGCAAGACGACGCTCACCGCGGCGATCACCAAGGTCCTGGCCGAAGCCAACCCTGGTGTACAGGTGATGAGCTTCGAGGAGATCGACAAGGCCCCGGAGGAGAAGGCGCGGGGCATCACCATCACCATCTCCCACATCGAGTACGAGACGGGAAACCGTCACTACGCCCACGTCGACATGCCGGGCCACGCCGACTACATCAAGAACATGATCACCGGCGCCGCCCAGGTCGACGGCGCCATCCTGGTGGTCTCGGCCGCCGACGGCCCCATGCCCCAGACCCGCGAGCACGTCCTGCTGGCCCGCCAGGTGGGCGTGCCCTCCATCGTGGTCGCCCTCAACAAGGCCGACATGGTCGACGACGAGGAGCTGCTCGACCTGGTCGAGCTCGAGGTGCGAGAGCTGCTGAGCGAGTACGAGTTCCCCGGTGACGACACCCCGGTGGTGCGGGTCTCGGCCCTCAAGGCCCTGGAAGGCGACGAGGGGGCCAAGGCCGGGATCCTCGAGCTCATGGAGGCCGTCGACACCTTCGTCCCCCAGCCCGAGCGCGAGCTCGACAAGCCGTTCCTCATGCCCATCGAGGACGTCTTCTCCATCACCGGTCGAGGCACCGTGGTCACCGGCAAGGTCGAGCAGGGCGTGGTCCACACCGGTGACACGGTGGAGATCGTCGGCATCAAGCCCACCCAGTCGACCACCTGCACGGGAGTGGAGATGTTCCGCAAGCTCCTCGATGAGGGGCGCGCCGGCGACAACATCGGAGCGCTCCTGCGGGGGACCAAGAAGGAGGACGTCGAGCGGGGCCAGGTGCTGTGCAAGCCCGGCTCCATCACTCCCCACACGCAGTTCGAGGGTCAGGTCTATGTGCTGACCAAGGAGGAGGGCGGTCGCCACAAGCCGTTCTTCAACAACTACCGGCCCCAGTTCTACTTCCGGACCACCGACATCACCGGCCAGATCACCCTGCCCGAGGGCACGGAGATGATCATGCCCGGCGACAACATCTCGATCACCGTCGATCTGATCAACCCCATCGCCATGGACGAGGGCTTGCGCTTCGCCATTCGCGAGGGCGGTCGGACCGTAGGTGCCGGGCGCGTCGTCAAGATCCTCAAGTGAGCGCCTCGGTGGGCCTTCGGGTGGGCATGTGAGCCAGAAGATCAGGATCCGGCTGAAGGCCTATGACCACGAGGTCATCGACCAGTCGACCAAGAAGATCGTGGAGACGGCCGTGCGCACCCAGGCCACCATCCGAGGGCCGGTACCACTGCCCACCGAGAAGCACCGCTACACCGTGATCCGCTCGCCCCACAAGGACAAGGACTCCCGGGAGCACTTCGAGATGCGCATCCACAAGCGCCTGCTCGACATCCTGGAGCCTTCGGCCAAGACTGTCGACTCGCTGCAGCGCCTCGACCTCCCGGCCGGGGTCGACATCGAGATCAAGATCCAACAGGCGTAAGGGGATCCCGCCCGGCTCTTTCTTTCACCCGCCGGGCGGGTCCTGTCACCGAGCGGGACCCAGAGCCCCCCCCGGATCCTCGAGGCGCACGGCTGCCCCTTCGGGTCAGTCGGAGGGAAGGACGCCGCGGGCGACGGCGGTCACGAGTGCCTGGTGGTCGCGCTCTGTCTGGTCGGCATAGGCACGCGCGAATCGGCCCATGGCTCGGTCGATCTTGCCCGAGCCGCCTAGGTAGCCAGCGATCATGGAGGCGCCGCTGGTGCGGGCGTGGCCCTTGGCCAGCAGAACACCGCAGGTGCCGGCGTAATCAGCCAAGGCGGCAGCTCCTATTCCCGAGATGGTGATGGCGCCTTTCATGTTTCGCCATTGGCGAACGTAGTACTGGTGGGCGCCGATGGTGGCCCATCCCAGCAACGGATCGCTGACGGTTTGCAGGGCCTGCTGGTACTCAACGACCCGCCTCCCCTGGTGATCGTGCCAGGCGGAGTCGCCGTGAACGTAGCGGGCGACGACGGAACGGCGGGCTTGTTTGAGCTGCAGGAAGACCACGTCGTCCGGGCTGCTGCCTTCGCACAGAGCCAGGTAGGCCCGTAGCCCTACGGAGCCGACCCCGACCACTTTGTGCACGATGTCGACGAGGCGGTAGCCGGCCAGGATTCGGCCCCACTGTGGCGGCAGCGTCTGCAGGTAGTCGTCGAGCCCTTCTGCGACTTGTTCGTACTCGTCCTCGGTTGGGCGAGTGACCAACGGAGGGTCCTCGAGGATGCGACAGGTTCCGTCGTCGACTTCGGTGAGTCGGGGAAGGGCCCGATCGCTGGTGCGCCCTTTGGCCCGTTTGGCCGCGCGCTTGATCTCCTTGCGCAAGCTCTTCTTCGTCGCGGTCAGGCGCAGCCGGTCGACGTCGAGGCGTTGGTAGGAACGGGACAGCAGGGGCTGTTCGGCCAGGTCGGCCAGTTGCTGGCGATAGGCCTTGACGCAGCCGGAGACGGCCTCTTCGCAGGAGGACTCCGATGCGCCGTTGTGCCGGCCGGCGACCCAGACACTGGTTGCCAGTCGACGGAGGTCCCACTCCCACCCACCGGGGTGAGCCTCGTCGAAGTCGTTGAGGTCAAGGACGAGCTCTCGCTCGGGTGAGGCGTAGAAGCCGAAGTTGCCCAGGTGTGCATCACCGCAGATGACCGGGGTGATCCCGGTAGCGGGAAGCAGGGCGAAGTCGGCCGCCATGACCGCCGCTGCGCCGCGCAGGAACCCATAGGGCGAGGTGACCATGCGGCCCACCCGGACCGGGATCAGGCGGTCCACCCTGCCAACATGGGTCGCCATGACCTGCTGGACAGGGCCGAGGCGATTGGCGGGGACGCCCCAGCGGCCGAGGGCCGAGCGGGGTACCTGCTGGCGCAAGGCTCGACCGAGGGCGTAACGCTCCTGGCGTCGGGTCGCAGGTCGGCGCAGCGAGGCGAACCGGTGGCCGTCAGTCGAGGCGAGGACCACGTGAGCATCGCCCGCTGGCATGGTGCCAGTCTGCCAGTGGTAGGCCAGTGTCTCGGCCGCCGGCCGCGGGGACCTCGGCCTCGCCCGGCTCCAGCGGGCGCATGAGCAGGTCGATGGCGGTCCACAACATCTTGGACGAGGGGAAGAAGACCAAGGGCACGACCACGGCGGTGACGGCGGCGGCGATCACGAGCGGGGCCATGCGGTACGCGGGGTGGGACAGAACCAGGCCTACCACGACGACGACGAACAGCACGCTGAACGACACGATGGTGTTCATCCCGAGCGCCCCCACCCAGTGGCCTTCGATGCGCTCGAAGCGCAAGGCGCAACGAGAGCAGCGATCAGCCAAGGTGAACCAGTTCCGGAACAGACCGCCCTGGCCACACAAGGGGCAGCGCTGCAC
>JALZNY010000149.1 GCA_030857525.1 Actinomycetota bacterium | reverse complement strand
GGGCACCCCCGAAGCGGGGCTCCCCGGAGCGGTGCACCCCGGAAGCTGACGGGCGCCCGCCGGCCAGTAGGTGGTCGTAGGCCGATCGTCGCTCCCGATCGCCCAGCACCCGCCACGCCTCGTTGATGACCTGCATGGCCCGCAGTGAAGGCTCCGGCTCGCCCTGGCGAACCTGAGCCGGGTCACGCTGGCGGTCGGGGTGCAGCGCCCGCGCCCGCTGACGGTAGGCGTAGCGGATGTCCTCGGGCGACGCGCTCGGGGATACCCCGAGCACCTCGTAGTAGGAGACCGCCACACGCCCAGGTTACGAGCGGGGACCAACCGACGGCAGGCCCACGAGGTGGCCGGTGTCCGCGCCGACGGAAACGACGCTTCACCACAGGGCTCACCGGTCGGCCCCGTCCCGATCCCGGCCCGTCCCGGTCCGATGCCCGCCCATTGACCTGGGACAGCCGCCGCGTCCATACTCGCCTTGCTACTCCAACACGTCCTCCGCGACTCGATGCACTGCGGGTGATGCGGTCCCCTCGCTCTGCGGAGCCTGCCCCCGGCGTCCCACGAGGAGCCTCTGATGCGTCGTTTCGCCCTGTTCGCCCTGCTCTTTGCCCTGTCCGCCTGTGCGGGCGAGCGAGTCCCGTCCCGACCTGATCCCGCCTCCGGCGCCTCCGGCCCGGCTCCACCAGCCACGCCGGCCGGTCCCGACACGTTCCCCGGCCCCCAGTCCACTTCTGACGCCCAGACACGCCTGGGTCGGGCGGAGCCGGCCACCACGGCCGCCGGTTCCGCCCGCACCACCTTCCTCGCCACCCTGACCGACCTGCCCGGTCGGCCCGGACCGGTGTCGCTGACGGGCACGGGGGAGGCCGACTTCGCCACGGGTCGGATGCGCTCGATCATCGACCTCTCGGGCGCCTTCGAGCGGCCGACCAGCGTCGGAGTTGACCCGAGTTGGGAGACGGTCTCCGCCGACGGGCTCGTCTACCTGCGGGCCCCGATCCTGGCCGAGCTGTTCGAGATCGAGACCCCGTGGGTGCGCATCGACGCTTCCTCAGAGCTCCTCGACGCCACCGGCCTCCAAGGGCTGGCTGGTAGCGACAGCGGCGCCCCCTTGGCCCTGCTCGCCGGCGTGGACGAGGGCTCGGTCCTCGACCTCGGCCCCTCCGAAATCGAAGGTACGCCCACCTCCCACCTGCGGGCCACCGTCGACCTGGTCGCCGCCGTCGACGCCCTCAGGGTCGACGGGCCTGACGAAGCGCACGCCGCCCTGGAGCGCTTCGTCGAGAGCCTCGGTGCCGGGCAACTGACGCTCGACGCCTTCCTCGACGGTGACGACCGTGTCCGGCGCCTGGTCTACGAACACCAGCTCCCGCCCGATGCGGGTGGTGGCTCGCAGCGGGTGGAGCTGGAGTACCTCGACTTCGGTATCCCGATCGACGTGGCCCCGCCACCACCACATCTGGTCAGCGAGCTGAGCGACGCTCTCGGGCCCCGCTGAGAGGTGGCTGGAGGCGATCCGGCACTGCGCCGGCTCCAAAGCGGCTACAACTGGAGCCATGCGCTTTCGACTCGGTTACGTGCTCGGCTTCGGCACCGGCTACTACCTAGGGACGCGGGCCGGGCGGGCTCGCTACGACCAGCTCAACCGCCTGTTGGCCAAGGCTCGCCGCAGCGACGCCTACGAAGCGGCCAGCGACAAGGCCAAGGACCTGGTTGACGACGGGGTGGAGCGGGCCCGGGACTACGTCGAGGAACGCCGCTCGACCACCGACGATGACACCACTGACGATCTCACCACTGACGACGTCATCGCCGGCGTCGTGGTTTCTGACGGGGCCGGACTCATCGTCGACGAGCCCCTCGACGGCGAGCCCCTCGTGGACGAAAGCCTCGATCCCGCCCTCCACGACCTCTCCCCCGGCCCGCCCCCAGCCGGATCGCTCTCCGAGGACCCTCGCCCCGGAGGCCCGGGCGCTCCCTGACCGGCAGCTCTGACCGGGAGGCCGGTCAGGGCCCCAGGTAGTCGCGCAGCTTGGCGCTGTGTTCGGGGTGGCGGAGCTTGGCCAGGGTCTTGGACTCGATCTGGCGGATCCGCTCCCGGGTGACCCCGAACTCGCGCCCCACCTCCTCGAGGGTCCGGGCCTGCCCCTGGGCGTTGAGGCCGAAGCGCAGGCGGACGATCTCCTGCTCCCGCTCGCTCAGCTCCTCGAGCACCGCCTCCACCGTCTCGACCAGGAGCTCGCGGATGGCCATGTCGAGGGGCACCTCGGCCTGGCGGTCCTCGATGAAGTCACCCAGGCTGGCGTCGTCCTCCTCCCCGAGAGGGGAGTCGAGGGACAGCGGATCCTGGGAGATGCGGTAGATCTCCCGCACCCGGTCGGGACTCATCAGCGCCTGGGCCGCCACCTCCTCGGGCGTGGGCTCGCGCTCGAGCTCCTGGAGCAGCTGGCGCTGGATTCGCAGCACCTTGTTGACGTTCTCGACCATGTGGACGGGGATGCGGATGGTGCGGGCCTGATCGGCGATGGCCCGGGTGATGGCCTGGCGGATCCACCAGGTGGCGTAGGTCGAGAACTTGAAGCCCTTGGTGTGGTCGAACTTCTCCACGGCGCGCATCACGCCCAGGTTGCCCTCCTGGATGAGGTCGAGGAACTGCATCCCCCTTCCCACGTAGCGCTTGGCGATGGACACCACGAGGCGCAGGTTGGCCTGGATGAGCGCCTGCTTGGCCTCGTTCCCGTCGGCCACGAGGGTGGCCAGGGTGCTCCGGTCCTCCCCGGTGTCCTCGGAGGGATCGAGTTGGCGGAGCCGGATGGCGGCGGCCTGGCCGGCCTCGATGCGTTTGGCCAGCGCCACCTCTCCGGCCGCGTCCAGAAGAGGCACTCGACCGATCTCTCGCAGGTACATGCGCACCGAGTCCGACGTGGCGGGGGACATCACGGTGGCCGGGTTCGCCGGTCGGGACCCCCGGGCCCTGACCTCGGCCATGCTGTGATGGGGAACGATCACAGCCGTCGGGACGGCCGGCTCCTCGGGGTCGACAGCAATGCCCTGTCCGGCCAGCAACTCGGTGATGGCGTCGATGAACTGAGGGGTGGGCTCGGGCGAGCCCAGGCCGACCAGCACCTCGTCGACGGTGATCGTCCCCTGGTCGCGGCCCAAGGCCACCAGGCGCCGCAGCTCCTCGACGGCCACCTCAGGGCTGGAGGGCTCGGCCATCACCGCGCTCTCCCGAGCTCCGCCCGATCAGCCAGGAAGGGAAGGAGGAGCTCGGCGGCGGCGCTGCGGGTGGCGTCGTCGCGCAGGTCCTCGACCCGCATCTTCAGCCAACCGATCGTCGGGAGGTCCTCGGGGGGCTCGACAGCGGCTCGGACGTCGGCCTCCATCTGGGCCAGGACCCGGCCGGCGGTCTCATCGAGCAGGCGACCGACCACGGCGCCGGCATCGGCGTCAGGAACCTCCTCGACGGCCAGGCGCAGGAGCAGCTCAGCCGCCGGAGGGGCGGCTGCGGCCACCGCGTCGTGCAGCGTCGCCGCCACGGCCAGCGCCCGGTAGGCCTCCAGCTCGACGGGGTCGCTGAAGAGCGCCTCGTGGAGGAGGTGCGCTACCGACTCGGGCTCGTGCACGGCCAGGCTCAGGGCGAGCAGCGACGCCGTCTCCAGCCGCCGGTGGCCCCCCGGCGCTGGTCGTGCCGGCGTCGACGCAGCGCCCTCCCGGCCCTGGCCCCGGCCCTGGCCGTGCAGCAGGTGCTCGGGACGGACCCCGAGGCGCAGGGCCACCTGGCCGGCATACTCCTCGCGCACGATCTGGTTGGGGTGCTCGGCGATCAGGCGCCCGGCCGCGGCCGCGGTGCGGGCCCGAGCCTCGACCGACGCATCCGGCGCTCGGGCCAACAGGCGGTCGAGGCGGAACGACAGCAACGGCACCGCCTCCGACACCGCGGCGCGCAGGGCGTCGGGATCGCTGCGGGCCAGATCAGCCGGGTCCTTCACGCCGGGCGGAAAGGCGGCGACGAAGACGTCGACCTCGTAGCGCCGTTCCCAGCCGTAGATGCGCTCGGCTGCGGCCTGGCCTGCCCCGTCGGCGTCGAAGGCGAGCACGATCCGGGGGGCGAAGCGTCGCAGGGTGGCCACGTGGCGCTCGGTCAGGGCGGTGCCGCACGTGGCCACGGCTTGGGCGACCCCGGCGCTGACCAACCCGATCACGTCGGTGTAGCCCTCGCAGACCACCACCTCGCCGTGCTCCACCACCGCCCCCTTGGCCCAGTTGAGCCCGTAGAGAACCTCACCCTTGTCGTAGAGGGCGCTGGCGTTGGAGTTCTTGTACTTGGGGGCCGGCGAGCCGCCAGGACCCGACGCCACCGCACCGGCACCGTCGAGGATTCGCCCGCCCAGGGCCACGGGCTCACCCCGGGCGTCGAAGATGGGGAACAGCACCCGGGACCGGAAGCTGTCCTGGAGGCGGTTGCGGGCGTTGACGAAGCCCAGGCCTGTGTCGCGGGCGACGTCGGCCGGCAGCGAGAGCGCCCGGCACAGCTCTTCCCACCCCTCGGGCGCCCACCCCAGGCGGAACCGGCGCACGACCTCGCCGTCATAGCCCCGGGAACGCAGGTAGCCCCGGGCCCGGGCCGCGTCGGGGCTGGTCAAGAGCCGTTCGTGGTACCAC
>JALZNY010000010.1 GCA_030857525.1 Actinomycetota bacterium | reverse complement strand
GGCCGAGCAACGCTCGCGTCGGCCCGCTGGCGTCATGAGCGAGGCGCACCATCAGCCCCACGGTGATGATGACGATCAGGATCAGGAGGAAGGCGGTAGGGCTCTCCCACAGCGCCTGGCCCAGGTCGCCGAGGCCGAGCGACAGGTGCCCGTTTCGCAGGTGCAGGTTCAACATGAAGGCCAACAGGACCTGGACGCAGCCGAAGACTGCCGCCAGGAGCAGGTTGTACGCCGGAAGCAGCAGGACCCGCTTCCGTAGCCGTTTCGAGTCGTGGGCGGACGGATAGACCGTCGCTCGCCGGTAGCTCCCCTTCCCCGCGTTGGGTTGGGGGTCGCTCCGATCCGGAAGGTCGTGGGTCGGGTGCATGAACGCGCCACCGCCGCCGGCGGTGATGAGTTGGCGCGGTCCGTCGTCCTGCTCGTAGCGGCAGTAGTAGTGGCGCCCGCTCTTGAGGTAGAGCATCACCCGCCCACCCGCCGGCTCGACGACCTCACGCTCGAGGTAGCGCAGGTCGCGATCGGTGCCGGCCTCGGCGCTCTTGGGACCGCTCTCGACCTCCTTGGCCATGCACACGATGACGGAATCGCCGGGCTCCATCTCCCCGGCGGCGATGTCTACGAAGTACTCCAACTGGACCTCGTCGAGGTGGTCGCCGAACTGCAGATCGATGGCCCACAGCCACCAGCGATGGGGCAGCTTGAGGGCGAAGTAGCTCCGGGTCTGGCTCGTCCTCCATCCCCCGATCGAGCGCTCGCGGCAGAAGACGTTGGTGAAGCTGAGGAGGCCGTCGTACCAGTCGTGGCTGCCAGGGATGGCGAAGAGGTCCAGGGCCCCACCCGGAGCGCAGGGCATGGCCGCCTCGTAGGGACCGATGAGCCGGTTCTGGTACTCGGTCCGCTTGGGCACGGGGTAGACCTGATCACCGCCCATGACCAGGATCTGGCCACGCGTGGTCAACCGGGTCTCGCCCTCCCCACCCAGCTCGAGCTCCTCCCGGGCCAGCAGCCTGGCCATGGTGTAAGTCGAGTTCCAGCCGTCCCCGAGATCGGACACGTAGTCGACCCACGGGTCCGTCAGCTCGGACCGGTCGATGGAGGCAGCGGGCACCCGGGCCTGCAGCTCACGGCTGTCGGAGTACGAGCTCAAGACACCCGAAGTCAGGACGCGCGCCGCGGTGTCCAGCAGTTGGCGTGGATCGAACCAGCGCACCATCGGTTGGCGCACGAAGCCGAGCTCGGAGTCCGACCGTGGGCGCTTCACACATCCCGTGTCGCCTGACCCCGGGTGCCCGTGAGGATCTCCCATCGGCGGCATTCTTACACCGCCTCCGAGTCTCGGACGAGAAGCCCACGTCGCCGCCTCAGGGCGGGGGAGGCACATCCTCAGACCAGTAAGAGCGCCAGGCCGGGATCAAGGAGCCGAAGGTCGTCAGGATCTGACGTGGCGACGGTTTGTCGCCTCCGGCGTGCGCAGACGACGACGTGAGCGTCCACGATGTCGGAGGTCCCACTGGCGGCGATCAGCCTGCCAACGTTGGTAGCGTCGACGCGGTCAAGGACGACCACGTCGGTCGTCGGTTGTCGAAGAAGTCCCCATGACCAGGCGACCACGATTAGTTGGTTCCGCTTAGGGACGGTCCTCGACCAGCAACAGGGGTTGACAGTCGCTGTCTAGGGGGCGGGGCAGGGTTGAGGCGCTCACCTCAGTCCATCGTCCCTCGGGGTACGACCCATGCCGAAGCCTGGCCGGTGACCGCCGCGATCATGTCGAAGTCGGCGTCGTAGTGCCAGATCGTCAGCCCCTCGATCTCGGCGGTGGCGGCGACGAGGAGATCGGCCACACCGGCTGATCGATGCTGACCCCGCTCCACCAACATCCGCTGCACCTCCCGGGCTCGCGCCTCGGCCTGATACCGGGTGGTTACAGGAAGCAAGTGGTCGATGAGCTTCTGGCGCGTCTCCCAGTAGTCAGATGTCGAGCGCGCGGAGTAGCCCATCTCCAGCTCAGTGGCGATGCTGACGCCGACCCGCCCGGCAGCAAGCTGCTCGCGAACGATCTCCGCTACTTCCGGGCGGTTGATTCGGTAGAGCGCCGACTTGTCGATGAGCCAGCGGGCCGGGCTCAGTCCCACGCTTTGGCCATCACTTCGGGGTCACCGAGGTCCTGAAGGAGCTCGCCCACTCGCTGCAGGTCCTCCTTGGTGATGGCCTGGCGTCGAGCGGCCTTGACCGATTCCGCCAGCGCCGTGTTCACCGTGTCCTTGATGGTGGCGGTCCCGAGCAACCGCCGGGCGTCCTCGAGGACCTCGTCGTCGATCTCCACCAACCGCTTCGTCATGGTTACCCACCTCCGTATATCTCGCCTCGGCTCATGATATACCGGCCGAGGCACTCCCCCTCACAGCGTCTGGAGGCTGATGGATGGGAAGCGGCGGAAGTCGCGGTCCTCAGAGAGGATGGTGGCGACGCCGTGCTCCCGGCATATGGCGACGAGCTGAGCGTCGAAGATCCGGTTGCCGGTCGCCTGGCCCTCCTCGACCGCCGCCTTGAACAATGGCCAGAACCGGTCTCCGGGGGTGAGCATCCGTACCGTCGGGCTGGCCAAGAGGGCGTCGACGGTGGCGAGCGCCGCCGGGCGGGACGTCGGCGGCGAGTAGACCCGAGGATGGGTCACGACGCGCAAGAACTCGCTCACCACGAAGACCGGAAGGCCCCAAGGCTCGTCTCCTTCGGCGAAGCCGGCGACGGCCTCCAGTGCCCGCTCGTGGCGCGGGCTCTCCTCGCGGTGGGCATAGACGAGGACGTTGGTGTCAACCGCGATCACCGTGTGGCGCCGTCGTCTTCCATGAGGTCATACAGCGCGTCGCGATCGGAGGGGTCAGCAGTCGGCAGCCGGTCGCCCCGCACGGTCGGGAGGTGGAGCACGAAAGGCGGACGGGGAGCGGTACCGGCCAGCTCGGTGCGAAGCGCGCTCTCCACCAACGCGGTGAGGGTGGTCCCCCGCTCGGCCGCCAGCCGCTTGCCCCGTCGGATCAGCTCGTCGTCGAGGTTCAAGGTCGTCTTCATACGGCCAAACCATATTGGCATGGCCGTACATACAGCTCTCTCAACCTTCCCGCGACTGTGTCATCGGGGGGCCCGGTATCTGCTCGGGCCTGGCCCGATCCGTCCTGAGCGTGCTCCGCTGGGGCATGGGTTCGCCTGTCTCACCGGTGATACGGTAGCCCCGTGGCTGAAGCGACGATCCGAGATCTGCGCAACCACGGCGGCGAGGTGATCGACCGTGTAGCGGGGGGCGAGCTCGTCACCGTCACCCGGGCCGGCACCCCTGTCGCCGAGCTTCGGCCGTTGCCCCGGCCTCGCGTCACTGCCGCCGTCCTGATCGAACGGTTCTCTCGGCTACCTCCGGTCGACCCCGTGCAGCTTCGAGCCGACGTCGACGCCGCAGTCGACCAATCGCTGTGACCGGCGCTGCCGTCGGCGTCCTCGACACCAGCACGCTCATCCTCATCGACCGTCTCGAGGTCAGCGACCTGCCGAAGGAGCCGGTCGTCACCGCCATCACGCTCGCCGAGCTGTCGGTGGGGCCGCTCGTTGCCACCGACGAGGCCGAGCGGGCAGCTCGACAGGTACGGCTCCAGGAGGCTGAAGCGGCGTTCGAACCGTTGCCGTTCGACGCCACGGCGGCGCGTGCCTACGGGCGGGTCGCGGCCTCGTTGCGGCGCTCCGGGCGCACGACGACCGCTCGGGCCTTTGATGCGCTCACCGCGGCGACGGCGCTGGCCAACGGACTGGGCGTCTACACCTGCAACCCCAAGGACTTCGAGGGGATCGACGGCCTCAACGTCGTCGCCATCCCACACCCCGACGATTCGACAGCTTAGTCTTACAAGCAGTCGAAACACCAGGGGTTGTGAAAGGCGTCATGGCCGGTACCGAGGTGGCGATCGAGTGGGCTGGCCGGCCCGCCTCGGCGTGGCTGCCTGACCCGCTGGCCGGCACTTCCTTCGAGGACATCGACGTCCCCCACCGCCCGGCTGACCGAGCGGGCCGCCGGCGCTGCCGTCCGGGTCGGCGACCGGCTGCCGGTCGGGTGGGAACCGCTGGCTCGGCTGCTGCTGCGGGCGGAGGGGATGGCGTCGTCGAACATCGAGGGGTTGCGCGCCCCGGTCGAGGCGGTCGCCGCCGCTGAGCTCGGCGGGGGGTCAAGCCTCTCGGGCTGGGTAGCCGACAACCTCGCCGTCGTCCACGTGGTGCTGGCCGACCCATCGGCACCCCTGGACCACGACACCCTCCACTCCTGGCACGACCGCCTCATGCGCCGGTCGAGCCTGCCTCCCGAGCTGATCGGGGCGTTCCGTCAGAGCCAGGGCTGGATCGGGGGCCGCAGCCCGCATGACGCCGCCTTCGTCCCCCCGCCTGGGAGCTACGTCCCGACCCTCATGGACGACCTGGTCACCTACGCCAACCGCAGCGACCTCGACCCCGTCGTACAGGCGGCGATCGTCCACGCCCAGTTCGAGACGATCCATCCCTACGGTGACGGCAACGGTCGGATCGGCCGGGTGCTGGTGCTCTGGGTCTTGGCTCGCCGCCTCGGCGTGGCCGTCCCGCCCCCGATGTCGACCATGATCGCCCGGGAGATCGGCGGCTACTTCTCGGGCCTGTACTGGTTCCGCTCCGGCGTCGAGCCCCGCTGGGTGCGCTGGTTCGCCGAGATGCTCGACCGCTCCGCCAACGTCTCCCTCGAGTGGATCGCCGACGTAGAGCAGGTGCTCGTCCGCTGGCGGGCTGCGGTCGGCGACCTCCGCTCTGACGCCGCCGGTCGGCGCCTGGTCGAGCTGCTGCCGGCCTATCCGGTCATCTCCGCCGAGGTGGCCGCGGCCCAGCTCGAGGTGTCGACCACGGCGGCCCGCTCAGCCCTCGAGGCCCTCGCCCGACGCGGGATCCTCACCAGCGAGATCGAGGCGACACTGAGCCCGGGTCGACCACGGCGCCTCTGGGTGGCCGGAGACCTCGTCGCCCTGGTCACGGGCTGGGCTGGTTGAGGGGCCGTCGCCGCAAGAGAGGGTGGGTTTCCCTCTTGGCTCGACCCCGTCGACAAGGTATGTTGACGGCGTACCGACGACAAGATAGATTGTTCTAGTGGAGGTCACCGACAGCGCTCGGAAGCACGGCGTGGCCGATGAAGACATTCGCCACGCCGTACGCAACGAACTCCGAACGATCTCTCGAGGGGACCGGCTGCTCGTCCATCGGCCCGACTCGAGCCGCCCAACTCTTGGAGATCGTCGTGATCAACCACGATGGCGACCTTCTTGCCATCCACGCCATGCCCTTGCGGGCGAAGTTCTTCGACTTCTTGAGGTGATGCTCATGCCTAGAACACGTGAACAACTTGAAGCTGCTGCCGCCGACGCCGAAGCGTGGCTGGACTCGCTCGACCCGGCCACCACTCCGGTGGAAGACACGACCGACTTGCGCACGATCGCCAGCGCGATGAACCAGGTGGCTGCCTCTGAAGCCAATCTGAGTGCTGCGGTGGCCGCTGCTCGGATGCTAGGTCGGAGCTGGGGTCGCATCGCCATGGTGCTCGGGGTGTCGAAGCAGGCGGCCCGCCAGCGCTACGGCGCTCCCTCCGAGGTGATGTAGCGAAGTCGTCTTGGAGCTATCGGCCTCATGCGGAGGGTTCATGTCGCCGCGGTCAGCCAGATCCTCAAAGTCCCACTCTTCGCGGCTCCGGACAGCGATCCGTGCCTCTAGACCTAGACGCTAACAATCCCGGCAATTGGCATGACCTGCATCAGGAGCAGCCTGACGTTGTGCCGCAGGACGGGCAGGCGTGGCAGCTCCCGGCCCGGACCATCTGCACGCCGCACTGCATGCAGTAGGGGGCGTCCCGGTTCGAGGGACGGGCCCCGGTGGCGACCGCGGCGGAGGCTCGTGCGGCGGTGAGGTCGACCAGCGGGTCGAGGTCGGCCGACGTGGTGTCGTGGCTCGGAGGGGAAGGGAACAGGTCGAGTCCCCCGTCGGTCTCGGTGGTCGCCTCCTCGATGCCGGGCAGGGTGGGGTTGAGCCGCTCCCCCACCGACAGGATGCCCAACTCCATGCGCTCGTCGAGGGGCAGGTAGTCGACTGCCAGGCGCCGGAAGATGTAGTCGACCAGGCTGGTGGCGAAGCGGATGTCGGGGTCGTCGGTCATGCCGGCGGGCTCGAAGCGCACGTTGGTGAACTTCTTGACGAAGGCCGACAGCGGCACCCCGTACTGCAGGCCGTAGCTGACCGAGATGGCGAACGAGTCGAGGATGCCAGCCAGGGTCGACCCCTGCTTGGACACCTTGAGGAACAGCTCACCCGGGCGGCCGTCGTCGTACTCGCCCACGGTCACGAAGCCCTTGCAGTCGGCCACCCGGAACTCGAAGGTGCGCGAGCGCCGGTTGCGCGGGAGCTTCTGGCGGACGGGCTGCTTGATCACCTTCTCCACGATGCGCTCGACCACCTGGGCCGGCGCCACCTCGACCGCCGCCTCTACTGCGGCGACCAGCTCCTCGGGCTTGATCTCCTTCTTGGCCATGGACAGGGGCTGGGCCACCTTGCAGTTGTCCCGGTAGATGGCCACCGCCTTGATGCCCAGCTTCCAGGCGTCGATGTGGAGCTGCTCGACCTCCTCGACGCTGACCTCCTCGGGCATGTTCACTGTTTTGGAGATAGCTCCCGATATCCAGGGCTGGACGGCGCCCATCATGCGGATGTGGCCCTGGTAGTGAATGGCGTTGTCGCCCATGGAGCAGGCGAAGACGGGGACGTGCTCGGCGGCCAGGTGGGGGGCGCCGAGGATGGTCTTGTGCTCGTCGATGTAGGCCACGATGGCCTCGACCTGCTCGGTGGTGTAGCCGAGGCGGCGCAAGGCCCGGGGCACGGTCTGGTTGACGATGGTCATGGTGCCTCCGCCCACCAGCTTCTTCATCTTGCACAGGCCCAGGTCGGGCTCGACGCCGGTGGTGTCGCAGTCCATGAGCAGGCCGATGGTGTTATGGCTGACGAAACCGTTGGCGAGGTACGTGACGTTGTCGGGCACGGACAGGTCGAAGGTGAGCTCCTCCTCGCCCAAGACGGCAGAGGCCACGGTGTCATAGAAGAAGCCAAGGAGGTGACCGAGCTCGGCGTCTCCGGTCTCTTCGTAGAGCTCGGTGGCGATGCGACGAGAGACCGCTCCACGAGCAATCTCCAAGAGCAGCACTCGGCGTAGCCGCCCATTGTCCGGAAGAAGGCGGTCGACGAGCTCCCGGGTGACTGGGATGTGGTCGTACCTCGCCGACTGCTGGTTTTCCCTGGACCACACCGAAGCGTTCTTGCGGTTCCCGAGAAAACCGATCTCCTCAGTCCAGCGCTGACCCTCCGAGACGTTCAAGAGCCGGAGTACGGCGAGGGACGATCCTCGCCCGCTCGTACAGAACCGCCTCGTCGTAGGAAAGCCGAGGGCGAGCAACAACGTCTGCACGTCGTGAGAGAGGTCCATAGACGTGGTCGACCAACTGGGATAGCCGTTGTTGACCGTGCCATCGGCCTCGAACAGGCCCCTCACGAAACCGGCATACACAGCCCGGTCATTGGCGTGGAGCACGGCGTCGGGAACCTGGGCCTTCCAGCCCTTGCCCGCGTGACCTGGCGTCGGCTCGTGCTTGGCGAACCCGCACGCTTCCCACCACGCCACTAGGCGCACTGAGTGGATCGCCACCTCCTGGTACCCCTGGCACTGCTTGACGTGGGCCTCCAGCCCGAACAGCTCCTTGCTGAGAATTCGGAGCCGGTCGATCACATCGAGATCGGTGTCAGCGACACAGAGGCGTAGGCCACGCGAGTGCAGCGAACCGTCGCCCATGAAGTAGCCGACCAGCTCGGCCAGCTCCGGGCTCATCTCCCTCGGCGCCCGCGCGTTGTGCTCACCGGTCCAGTACGCCTCCGGGAGCGGGGGCAGCGGAACGTGCTGAGGCCCCCCCACGAGCTGACCCATGGCCAGCGGGACCCGATCTCCAGGCCGGAGGTCGGCCATCCGCCGCCACACCCGGGCACCAGTCGAGTCGATCACCTTCACCCGGTGCGTGGTCGTGCCCTGGATGCGATACCCACGCTTGGTCACCACGTCGACCACCCGCTCGAGGCCGTTGACATAGAACTGAGTGGCCTGGCGGTCGCCCTCGTCGGTGGCCACGTCGATGCCGAGCTCCTGCCACTGCGGGCCGTCAGGATCGCCGAGCGAGCGCAAGCGCACCAATCCCCGCTCGGTTGTCACCAGTGACCCTCCGACCAGGCACCCGGTCGGCGCCAGCACGCTGGCCTGGGAGTTGCGCACACCGAAGGCCTCGCCCCACTCGACGGCATCGTCCCAGGCCTGGCGGGCGGCGCCCAACAGGTCGCCGGGCACGAGGGCCTCGTCGATGGTGGACACCTCGTCGCGGTGCATGCGCAGAACACCGAGCATGTGCTCCTCGTTCTCGGTGTAGCCCGTGAAGGGCCCCATGCGGGCGGCGGTGCGAGCCGAGGTGGCGTAGGCATGGCCGGTGAGCACCGCGGTGAGGGCACCGGCCCAGGCTCGGCCCTGGTCGGAGTCGTAGGGCAGGCCCAGCGCCATGAGCAGGGCGCCGAGGTTGGCGTAGCCCAGCCCGAGCTGGCGGAAGCGCCGGGACGTCTCGGCGATGGCCTCGGTGGGGTAGTCGGCATTGCCCACCAGGATCTCCTGGGCGGTGAAGAGCATCTCCACGGCGTGGCGGAAGCCATCGACGTCGAACCGGTTGTGCCCCTCGTCGAGGAACGCCAACAAGTTGATCGAGGCCAGGTTGCACGCCGAGTTGTCGAGGTGCATGTATTCCGAGCACGGGTTGGAGCCATTGATGCGGCCGGTGTTGGACGCGGTGTGCCAGCGGTTGATGGTGGTGTCGAACTGCATGCCCGGATCGGCGCACTCCCAGGTGGCCTGGGAGATCTGGCGCATGAGCTCGCGGGCCTTGACCGTGCGCACCACCTCGCCGGTGGTGACGGCCCGCAGGTGCCAGTCGGCGTCGTCGACCACTGCCTGCATGAACTCGTCGGTCACCCGCACCGAGTTGTTGGCGTTCTGGTACTGGGTGGAGTGGCTGTCCTTGCCGTCGAGGTCCATGTCGAAGCCGGCCTCGCGCAGCACCCGGGCCTTGCGCTCCTCCACCGTCTTGCACCAGATGAAGTCCTCGATGTCGGGATGGTCGACGTTGAGGATGACCATCTTGGCGGCCCTCCTCGTCGCTCCGCCCGACTTGATCGTGCCGGCCGAGGCGTCGGCCCCTCGCATGAAGCTGACCGGGCCCGAGGCGGTGCCCCCGCCCTTGAGCAGCTCGGCCGAGGAGCGGATGCGGGACAGGTTGACGCCTGCGCCGGACCCTCCCTTGAAGATGGTGCCCTCCTCGACGTACCAGTTGAGGATGGAGTCCATGGTGTCGTCGACCGACAAAATAAAGCAAGCGCTCGCTTGCCGCTTGCGCCCCTTGGCCCCGATGTTGAACCACACCGGTGAGTTGAACGCGCCCCGCTGGGTGACGATCAGGTACTTGAGCTCGTCGGCGAAGGCAGCCGCCTCGGCCTCGTCGGCGAAGTAGCCGTCGGTCCGGCCCCACCCGGCGATGGTGTCGACCACCCGGTCGGCCACCTGGCGCAGCGACGTCTCCCGCTCCGGGGTGCCGACCGCCCCCCGGAAGTACTTCTGGGCCAGGATGTTGGTGGCGTTGAGCGACCAGGTAACCGGCACCTCGACATCGGGCTGCTCGAAGGCCACCTTCCCGTCGCGGTAGTTGGTGATGCGGCTCACCCGGCGGTCCCAGACCACCTGGTCGTAGGGGTGGACCCCCTCGGTGGTGAAGTGACGGCGCAGTCCGATGCGACCCCCGACCTCGGGCTTGTTCCCGGTCACCCGGCTCGTCGGCGCCATCGCCATGGGCTTTGCCTCCTCGACATCTCGGTACGGCTGCGATTGCCGCTGGTGCGAGGCTCCGCCGACCCATGTCTCCAGCCGTTGGACCTCGGTTGCTCCGCCTCGTGGTGGTTCCCTCGCATGCGTCCCGGAGGATCAAGGGTACGGGGTGGAACCTGGATTACAGCACGGTAATTACAGCGGCGCAACCCCTTTTTTCCTGCCGTCGGGACCGTAGGGCGGTCGCCCTGTGGAGCGGTAGGGGGAACATCCTGTGGGCAGCGGCACCCCGCCTGGGGACGACCCGTGCTGGTACGGTCGCCTCCCCCGTGCGCCAGCTCCTGCCCACCCCCGTCGAGGATGTCGATCCGGGACGCGTCTACGCCGATCCCCTCCGCCAGGGCCCCGACGGCCGCCCCTGGGTCGTGGCCAACATGGTGGCTTCGGTCGACGGACGGGCCGCCGTGGAAGGTCGCACCGCCGCCCTCTCGGGTGCCGCCGACCGGGCCGTGTTCAACCTCCTGCGCACCCTGGCCGATGTCGTGTTGGTCGGGGCCGGGACCGTGCGGGCCGAGCGCTACGGCCCGGTGCGCAACGGGGCGCAGCCGCCCATCGCCGTGGTGTCCCGCAGCCTCGACCTCGACTGGTCGGGCTCGCTGTTCGCCGACGCCGCCCAGCGCACCCAGATCCTCACCTGCGCGGGCGCCGACCCCGACCGGCGGGCCCGGGCCGCCGAGGTGGCCGAGGTCATCGTGGCCGGCGAGGCTCAGGTCGACCTGGGCCTGGCGCTGGCGGAGCTGGGGGCCCGGGGCCGGCGGGTGGTGCTGTGCGAAGGCGGACCTCACCTGCTGGGCGAGCTCGTGGTGGCCGGGCTGGTCGATGAGCTGTGCTTCACCCTCAGCCCCCTGCTGGCCGGCGGCGTCGAGCCCAGCCTGATCGCCGCGCTGCCCATCCACCCCCCGCAGCGACTCGGGCTGGCCTCGGTGATCGAGGACGACGGCGCCCTCCTCCTTCGCTACCTACGCTCGGGTTCACCGCCCATACCCTTGCGCTGAACCACCAGGCGGTCGCCGACCTGTAGCGGACGCCTCCCGTTGCCCGCCGCCAAGGCGTCGACCCGGGCCCGGATGTCGCCGTCGCCTCCCAGCTCCTCGGCCAGCGACCAGTAGGTCTCGCCCGGTTGCACCACGTGGACGGGACCAGCGCTGCCGGGAACGACAGCGCTCCCGGATACGACAGCGACTACGGCTGACGATGGACTTGACGACGGGCCCGAGGCCCTGGGCCCGGCGGGCGCTCGGCCACCGGCCAGGCCGGCGGCGGCATCGGACAACGTCCCTCCCAGCATCATCAGGGCGACCACAGCTACCCCCGCCACCACCGCTCGGCGCCAACCAGCGCCTCGCGCCATTTCGGGCGCGCACCGGTTCACCCTGGCGCCGCCGTGCGCCTCGGGGCGATCCGAGCCGCTCCGCCGCGGTCCCTCGTGCCTCGCCTCCCGGTCTTGCACCAGTGCCACCATCACCGCTCCCGTCCGTGGTCCGAACTCTGTTGCGGGCTCCGGCTCCGGTGCCTCCAGCCCCGACGCCTGTTCCCAAACTTGCGTTCCCTTGTACCCAACCACGGACGAGCGTTCGTGTCAAGAACGAATGTTTGCCAGGGGCCGCCGGTTGCGCTACGGTACAGAGGAAGGAACGCTCGTTCGCCAGCGCCGGAGCCTTTGCCGGAGCGACTCCGGCCCCGGCGAGCGAGCCCCGACGAGCCGGCTCGCGCCGGGGAAGAGAAGGAGACGACCATGACCCAGACCAAGCTGAGCGAGCGTCAGCGGCAGATCCTGCAGTTCATCGTCGACGAGCACCGCGACCGGGGGTTCCCCCCCTCGGTCCGAGAGATCGGTCTGGCTGTGGGGCTGACCTCGCCCTCGACCGTCCACAACCACCTCAACACCCTCGAGCGCCGGGGCTATATCCGGCGTGACCCCACCAAGCCCCGGGCCATCGAGGTCTGCTACGACCCCGGCTCGGGCACCACGGCCGAGCGCCGGCCCGTCAACCACGTCCCCCTGGTCGGCGACGTCGCCGCCGGGGCCAACGTCCTCGCCCAGGAGAACGTCGAGGAGTTGGTGCCCGTCCCCGCCGACATGACCGGGGAAGGCACCCTGTTCATGCTGCGGGTCCGCGGCGACTCGATGATCGACGTCGGGATCCTCGACGGTGACTTCGTGGTGGTGCGCCAGCAGCCCGACGCCTCCGACGGCGAGATCGTGGTGGCCGGGATCCCCGGGGAGGAGGCCACGGTCAAGACGCTGCGCCGAGAAGGCGACGAGGTGATCCTGGTCCCGGCCAACTCCATCCTGTCGCCTCAGCGCTACCGATCCGACGAAGTCACAATCTTTGGTAAAGTGGTGACGGTTCTGCGCCGATTGTAGAAGAAGCGGGAACGGCGAACCGCGCCGGCGAACCAGGCAGGAGGGTCACCATGCAGCGGATCGTCGGGGTGCTCGCGCTCGCGGTGAGCCTCATCGTCGCCCTCCCAGGGGTGGCCACGGCCAGTGACGACCCGTTCTTCTCCGAGCAGTGGGGCCTCGAGGCCATCGGGGCCGAGGCGGCGTGGAGCCAGGGTCGGGGCGCAGGGATGGTCATCGCCGTGGTCGACACCGGCGTCGACCTCGACCACGAGGACCTCGAGGACAACCTCCTCCCCGGACGCTCCTTCATCAGTTCCTCCCCCCCTCAAGACGGCAACGGCCACGGCACCCATGTGGCCGGCATCGCCGCCGCCAGCACCGGCAACCGCATCGGGGTGGCCGGGGTGGCGCCCGACGCCTCGATCCTCCCGGTGAAGGTGCTCGACGAGAAGGGGGCGGGCAACGTCAACGACGTGGCTGAGGGAATCGCGTGGGCGG
>JALZNY010000148.1 GCA_030857525.1 Actinomycetota bacterium | reverse complement strand
GGTGCGTGGACGGCGTCGGGCATTCCCGCCGACGAGCCCTACGCCACCCTGGCCGGTCCCGTGCTGGTGCTGGCCGGCCTGGTCCCGCTCCTGTCCCGCTTCGCCTCCCGGCGACTGCTCGTATCGGTGGCGTCGGTAGGGGTCCTGGCCTGGGCCATCAGCGCCTTCGGGCTGTTCCCGGCCGCCTTCGAGGGCGTCGAGATCCCCATCTTCGTGGTCCAGGGCATCATCCTCACTGCCGCCGCCGTGGCTCTGGTCACCCAGAACCAGGAGACGCTCGGCGCCGTCGTGCGCCGGTTGGGCGGCGGGCGCTCGATGGCCGTGCGCCTGGGCCTGGCCTACCCCCTGGCTCGGCGCTTCCGCACGGGGATGATCCTGGCCATGTACAGCCTGGTGGTGTTCACCCTCGTGTTCATCGTGGTGCTGAGCAACCTGTTCTCCAGCCAGGTCGACCGCTTCACCGCCGACGTGGCCGGCGGCTTCGACCTGCAGGTCTCGTCCAACGCGGCCAACCCCGTGCCCGTCAAGGCCGTGCGGGCCCGCGACGACGTGGTCGCCGCCGCCGCCCTGGCCGACACCGGCGCCGAGTTCCTCACCTCCCGGACCGGAGGCGAGTTCGAGGATTGGTTCGTGACCGGGATCGACGAGGTGTTCGTCGACCAGGGCCCTACCGGCCTGGGTGACCTGGGCGACTATCCCGACGCTGACGCCGCCTACCGGGCGGTGCTGTCCGATCCCGGCCTGGTGATAGTCAGCGACTTCTTCCTCCAGGGCGGGGGAGGGCCTCCCGAGGAGTCCCTGGCCCCCGGCGAGGTCATCACGCTGCGGGATCCGGTCTCGGGCCGGACCCGCGAGCTCACCATCGCCGCCCTGGCCGACAGCTCCTTTGCCAACGCCGGCGCTTACATATCCCAGGCTTCCCTGACCGACCTGTACGGACCTCGGGCCACCGCCAACCGCCTGCTGGTCGCCACCGCCCCCGAGGTCGTCGCCGAGGAGGTGGCGTCCGAGCTCAACGCCACCTACCTGGCCAACGGGGCCGAGGCCGAGACGTTCCGGGAGCTGGTGGCCACCAACCTGGCCGGCCAGACCCAGTTCTTCCGGCTCATGCAGGGCTACCTGGCCCTCGGCCTGGTGGTGGGCATCGCCGGGTTGGGGGTGGTCATGGTCCGGGCGGTGCGCGAGCGCAGGCGCCAGATCGGGGTCCTCCGCGCCCTCGGCTACCCGTCGTCGGCCGTGCGGCGGGCCTTTGTGGTGGAGTCGGCCTTCGTGGCCGCCGAGGGCATCTTCATCGGCACCGTCCTGGCCCTGGCCACCGCGTGGCAGATCGTGGGCAACGACACCTTCGGCGACGACCTCCCCTTCGCCGTGCCCTGGGGCGAGGTGGGGCTGCTGGTGGTGGTCACCTTCGTGGTGTCGCTGCTGGCCACCGCCGCCCCCGCCCAGCAGGCCTCCCGCATCAAACCTGCCGTCGCGCTCCGCCTAGCCGACTGACGCTTACGTCGGGCCCAGCGCCGCCTCGACGTTGTCGAGGAGGCGGGCGGTGCAGCCGGCCATGTCGACGGGGGGGATGGCTTCCTCGACGATGCGCCGGGCGATGGCCCGGAAGGCCTCCGCCGCGGGGCCATCGCCGAGGGCCACGGGAACCCCGGTGTCGCCCCCCGAGCCGACGGCCAGCTCGATGGGCACCTGGCCGAGCAGGGGGGCACCGATGTCGGCGGCCAGGGCCTCGCCCCCGCCGGAGCCGAACAGGGCGTAGGCCTGGCCGTGCTCGCAGGTGAAGGCGGACATGTTCTCGATGACCCCGGCGATGCGCAGGTAGGTCTTGCGGGCCATGTCGGCGGCCCGGCCCGCCACCTTCTGGGCACCCACGGCCGGCGTGGTGACGATGAGCATCTCGGCTCGGGGCAGCATCCGGGCCAGGCCCATCTGCACGTCGCCCGTGCCCGGGGGCATGTCGATGAGCAGATAGTCCATAGGACCCCAGCGCACGTCCTCGACGAAGTGCTGCACGGCCCGGTTGAGCATGAAGCCCCGCCACATGACCGCCGACTCCTCCTCGTCGACAAGGAAGCGCATCGACACCACCTTGAGCAGGCCCTCACCCACCTGCTTCTCGTGGGGCACGATCTTCTTCTCGCCCTCCACCCCGGCCAGGCGCCCACCCAGGCCGAGCATCCGAGGCACGGAGTACCCGCCGATGTCGGCGTCCATCACCCCGACGGTGAGGCCCTGGGCGGCCAGGGCCACGGCCAGGTTGACCGTGACCGCCGACTTGCCCACGCCCCCCTTGCCCGAGGCGACGGTGACCACGCGGGTGGTGGCCGGGATCTCGGTCTCGGGCGCTCGCTCCCGGGCGTTCCAGCGGGCCTTGGCCATGGCCGAGGACTTCTCCTCCTGGGTCATCTCGGTCCAGCGGATGTCGACCTTGGTGACTCCCGGCGCGCTGCCCACCCGGGACCGCACGTCCTTTTGTATCTGAGCCCGTAGGGGGCAGCCGGCCGTGGTGAGGGCGACGGTCACCGCGACCACCCCGTCGTCGCCGACGGTCGCACCCTTGGCCATGCCCAGCTCGACGATGTCGCTGCCCAGCTCCGGGTCGATGACCCCCCGGAGGAGGGACATCACGTCGTCAGGCGTGGGAAGGGAGGTGGAAAGGGCCATCGCCCCGCATTCTAACGGGAAAGGCCGTGTAAACTCGACCGACAATGGAGGACAGCGGCCCGCACCGCCTCGCCTTGCTCAAGGCCCTGGGCGACAACACCCGCTACGCCATCTATCTGGAGCTGGCCCGCTCACCGGCACCCCGCTCGACTGCCGAGGTGGCCGAGTCGCTCGATCTCCACCCCAACACCGTGCGGCCCCACCTCGAGCGCATGCGCGACGTGGGCTTGCTGGCCCTCGGGACCGAGAGTCGGGGCGACGTAGGTCGACCGCAGCACCTCTACTCGCTTGCCCCCGACGCCCCGTCGCTGGGTCTGGAGCCTCCACCCATGCCCCTGCTGGCCCGCATGCTGGCCCAGGTGGCAGCTTCGGTTGGGGTAGAGGCCGAGGAGGCGGCGCAGGTCGGCCGGGAGCAGGGTCGCCAGTCGGTCCCCTCCCCGGTGCTCTTGGCCGAGGGGACGGACGATGCGGACTACTCCGACGATGACGACGAGGAGACCTTGTCCCCCTGCGTGGAGGCGTTGGCGGTCGAGCTGGCCCGGCTGGGCTTCGACCCGGCAGTGGCCGGCGACGGGGAGGCGGCCACCGTCGCCTTTACCCACTGCCCCTTCGCCGAGCTGGCCCAGGCCCACCCTGAGATCGTGTGCCAGCTCCACCGAGGAATGGTCGAAGGCTTCGTGGAGGCCAGGGGGGGCGCAGTCGTCGAGCAATTCGGGACGCTGCTCGACCGCCAGCCGTGCCGGGTGGAGCTGTCTCGGGTCTGAAGCTGAGGACCCTGACGAGGCGCCGGTAGGCTTGGTCTAGCCGGTCGACTGAGGCGTACCGCTGTGCGGTGTCGTCTCCCGAGGTGGAGGAGTCCAACCATGAGCAACATCGCAACCGAGCAGGTGCAGCCGATCGTGGGCAACGGGCCTGCGCTGACCATCAACATCAGCGATGGCGCCGCGGCCAAGGTAAAGCAGCTTCTGGAGGAAGAGGGCGACAACGAGCTGGCCCTGCGGGTGGCCGTGCGCCCGGGCGGGTGCTCGGGCTTCAGCTACGAGATGTTCTTCGACGGGGAGCTGGCCGCCGACGACATCAAGCACGACGTGGCTGGCGTGCGGGTCGTCACCGATCCCGGAAGCGCCCGGCTGCTGACCGGCGCCACCCTCGAGTACAAGGACGGCCTGCAGGGCGCCGGCTTCTCCATCACCAACCCAAACGCTCAGCGGACGTGCGGCTGTGGACAGTCCTTCTCCTGACCTCTAGCTGACGGACAGTGCCCCCGCCCAGCGGGTCCTGTCACCCAGCGGGACCCCTCCCACCCGCGCCTCGCTGGCGCTCGGGCGGGCGGGCCCCTCCCCTGGGCGCCACCCGCTCGGCTCCCCCCTGGGTGTCGCCGCCCACCTGCTGGCGCCTCCGCCCGCCCATTGAGGGCGGGCGTTGTCGCGTCAAGACGACAGGGGCCGGCGTTGCCGCGCAACTACGGGTGCTGGCTGCTCTCCTACTGCACCAGCGTTGAGAGGGCTTCGTCGAGTTCTCGGTCGTCGTAGGTGTAGTCGAGGCGGTGGGTGATGGTGCCGTCGGGGAGGGCGAGGAAGAGGGAGGGTTCCCAGGCCAGGCCGTAGGCGGTGACGAGGTCGGTGGTGGTGCGGCCGGCGGATGCTTCGTTGGGGTAGACCTCGGCGTGGATCATGGTTACCACGTCGGCGTGCTGGGATTGGCGGGCCACGAGGAGGTCGAGGACCGGGCCGCATATGGCGACTTGGCAGTAGGCGGGGGTGGCGATCAGCAGGGCGATGGCCTTGTCGGCGCCGATGGCGGCGTCGAGGCTGGTGGCGTGGAGGGGGCAGGGGGGTGTGGCCGTGCAGATGGGATCTACGCCCCGGGCGTCGTCGACGGTGGGGCTGGGCACCGAGATGAGTTGTTCGCCCACCACGGGCACGGTGTAGGGGAGCTGGCCCGGACCGAGGGCGGCCACCACCATCTGGGCGGGGACGCCGTCGACCTCGGTGGTGATCCGCCAGTTTCCGGGTTCGGGGAAGGTGGTGGTCAGGGGG
>JALZNY010000147.1 GCA_030857525.1 Actinomycetota bacterium | reverse complement strand
CTCGTGCGTGGCCCCTCACGGCTGGCCGAGTACGTCGTTGATGAGGCCGAAGGAGTGGCACCCGGCGTAGACCCGCAGCTCCCACGACGGACCACGGCGTCGCACATGCCCTGCCATCCCGGCCAGACGCTACTGGACCCGACGGGATTTCAGTAGCATTCAGTAGCAAGAGCCCTGATCAGAACCTGCGGGTCTCGCTCGCACCCCCTCTGACCAGGGCTTTTCTGTGGAGGTGAGCGGATTCGAACCGCCGACTTCTACGTTGCGAACGTAGCGCTCTGCCAACTGAGCTACACCCCCGGATCGGGGGTCATGTTACCGGGGCCCGGAGAGCCGGGACCGGGGAGTCAGTTGGCCGAGCGCTGCAGCAGGAGTTGGGGCTGGGACCGGCCGGCGGTGGGCAGGAAGCGCACCTTGAGGTCTCGCTCGGTGGCCAGGTTGCGGGCCCGCACCAGCATCGCCACGTAGGCCACGAAGGCCACGTCGAGCGCCACATGGACCCACAACATCATCCGCAGGGCGGGGACGAAGCTCA
The DNA here is from genome assembly GCA_030857525.1 of Actinomycetota bacterium. Classification (GTDB taxonomy): domain Bacteria; phylum Actinomycetota; class Acidimicrobiia; order Acidimicrobiales; family CADCSY01; genus JADDRA01. The sequence goes on along the minus strand of JALZNY010000147.1, from coordinate 4,239 downwards.
GCACCAAGGAGGCGCCGACGGCCACGAGGAGGCCGCAGAAGATGTCGCGTCGGCGCTTGCGAGCCAGGGCCCGGCCGGGGTGGGGATGAAGTGATGCCGTCACGGCCGAGGAACCGGTCCGGGCCGGTGGCCGGCGAGGAGCGGGGGCCCGGCGAGGGGTGGGGGGCCGGTGAGCAGCCGAGGTCGTCGGGCGACGGTAGGAGGTCGTACGAAGATGCGGGTTGGGCGCCACTCTTGCCGGCGAGGTGCGCTCCAGGACCATGAGCTGACGTCGGAAGGCCCCGATGGAATCAGTCGACCGCTCCGCCCGAGCTCGGAAGAGCTGGGGGACGAGGAAGACTGCCCAGACCATGGCAAGGATGACGAGAACCACCAGCGACACGCTCCGCCCTCGGCTTTCTTGTGCTTGAACTTACTCAGACAGGACTGTCGAGGGGTGGATGCTGGCGACGCCCCCCTCATGACGCTTGTGTTGCAGTTGGGCTACGACAGCCACCGGTCTACTACGGCGGCCATGCGGCCCACAAGCCCCAACGTCAGATCTCGGGCCCCTCGGGGTCGAGATCGACGCTTCGCCGGTAGACCCCCGAGCGACCGCCGGTCTTTTCCCACAAGGCGAGTTGACCGATCGTCATGGCCCGGTCGGCTGACTTGCACATGTCGTAGATGGTCAGCGCCGCCACCGAACAGGCGGTGAGCGCCTCCATCTCCACGCCGGTGCGGTCGACTGTCTCAACCTGGGCCTCGATCTCGATCCAGGTGTCCTCGATGGTGAAGTTGACGAACACCGAGCCCACCAGCAGGGGGTGGCACAACGGGATCAGGTCGGAGGTCCGCTTGGCTGCCTGGATGCCGGCCACCCGGGCCACAGCCAGGACGTCGCCCTTGCTGACCGCCCCCCGGGCCACCAGGCTGGCCGTCTCGCTCGACATGTGGACCCGGCACCGAGCCATGGCCCGCCGGTGCGTCGCCTCTTTTGGAGTGACGTCGACCATACGGGCCCTGCCCAGCGGATCGAGGTGGGTCAGGCCACGCGTAGACACCGTCGCAGTGTAGGACAACCCCACTCGGGGCCCCCAAAAGTGGCTGAGCGCTACCCGCCGATCTGCGACATGGTGCGGGGGGGCTGGACGAAGGTGACAGAGCCGATCTGATGGCCCGGGCCCTTGGCGGCCAGGCACGAGGAGATGGCCGTAGCCAGATCGTCGTCGCTGCCCCCGCCCCGCAGCACCGAGCGCAGGTCGGTCTCGTCCACGGAAAACAGGCAGTTGCGCAGCCGGCCCTCGGCGGTGAGGCGGACCCGGTCGCAGCGGGCGCAGAAGGGGGCGGTCACGCTGGCGATGGCCCCCACCCGTCCCCGACCGTCGATGTACTCGAAAACCTCGGCCGGGTCCGACCCCCTCGCCCGCGCCCGCAGCGGGTACACGGCGTCGATGGCGGCGATGATGCGCTCGCCCGGGACGACCTGCACCTTGGACCAGGAGTGGTCGGCGTCGAGGGGCATGAACTCGATGAAGCGGACCTCTACGCCCCGTTCCCGGCCGAAGGTGGCGAAGTCGACCACCTCGTCGTCGTTGACCCCCTCCATGCACACCACGTTGAGCTTCACCGGGTCGAACCCGGCCTCGAGGGCAGCGTCGATGCCGTCGAGCACCGAGTCGAGCTCGTCGCGCCGGGTCAGGGCCAAGAAGCGCTCGGGCCGCAGCGAGTCAAGTGAGATGTTCAGCCGGTCGAGTCCCGCCGCCCGCAACCCCGGGGCCTGGGCCCGCAGCACCGAGCCGTTGGTGGTCATGGCCAGGTCGGCGCCGAGGGCGGCCAGCTTGGCCACCAGCACGTGCAGGTGGGCCCGCACCGTGGGCTCGCCGCCGGTGAGGCGGATGCTGTCGAAGCCGTAGTGCTCCACGCACACCCGGGCCACCTGCTCGATCTCCTCGAAGGTGAGGACGTCGTCGCGGGGCACCCAGGCCAGCCCTTCCTCGGGCATGCAGTAGGTGCAGCGGAAGTTGCAGCGGTCGGTCACCGAGATGCGCAGGTCGCGATGCGTCCGCCCGTAGGAGTCGACCAGGGGAACCGGCGATCTCGCCATCGGCCCAGGCTACGTGGCCGACCCGCCCTCAGCGCCCGTCGGCGTCGCCCAGCAACAGGACGGGGACCACGTCGCCGGCCTCGACGCCGTCACCGTCGGCCAGCACGGCCAGGGCGTTGGCTGCGGCCATGGCGCTCAGTTGGTGCGAACCCTGGCCGCCGGCGGAGCACACCTGTACCCGGCCGTCGTCGCCTACCGACGCCACCACCCGCACGTAATGGGCCTTGCCGTCGGGTCGACGTCGCAGCGCCTCCTCGACCACGCCCGCCACCGCCGGGCGGGCCCAGCGCGACGGCGGGAAGCCGGACATCTTGCGCAGGGCGGGACGGGCCAGCAGCTCGAAGCTCACCATCGACGACACCGGGTTTCCGGGCAGGCCGAACACCGGCGTGCCCGTCACCAGACCGAAGGCGAAGGGCTTGGCCGGCTTGATGGCGATCTGCATCCAGCGCATGTCGCCGAGCTGGCCGAGGACGACCTTGACCAGGTCGAAGTCGCCCATGCTCACCCCGCCGCTGGTGACCACCGCGTCGCAGTCGGCGGCGGCGGCGGTGAAGGCATCGGTGATGGCGGCCTCGTCGTCGGCCACGGTGCCCAGGTCGACGGCCTGGGCACCGGCCTGGGTGACCAGGGCGCACAGGGTGGGCCGGTTGGAGTCGCGGATCTGCCCCGGCTGCAGCGGCCCCGGCCCGACCACCAGCTCGTCGCCGGTCGAGATCACCCCCACCCGCACCCTCGGGTACACCCACACCTCGGCCACCCCCACGCTGGCCAGGACGCCGAGGTGACCGGGGGTTAGGACGGTCCCGGCTTCGACCACCACATCACCCGGCTCCACGTCGTCGCCGGCCCTGCGGGTGGCCGTCCCCGGCGTGACCGCGACTTCGATCTCCACCGACCGCCCGCCGTCATGCGAGGTCGTCCGCTCCACCATGACCACGGCGTCGGCCCCTTCGGGCAGGGGCGCGCCGGTCATGATGCGCACGGCCTGGCCCGGTCCCACGGGGATGGTGGGGGCGGCTCCGGCGGCCACCGTGTCGATCACGGCCAGGGTGACGGGGGCGCCGGCGGTGTCGTCCGCCCGCACGGCGAAGCCGTCCATGGCGCTGTTGTCGAAGGAGGGAACCGCCTCGCCGGACACCACCACCTCGACTGTCACCAGTCCGAGGGCGTCCGCCAGGGGCGTGGCCACCGGGGCCAGCACCGGGCAGCGACCGAGGACGTAGGCCCGGGCCTCGTCGAGGGGGATGAGGGCCACGACGAGCTATTCGAGCTGGCGTCGGCGCACCAGGTCGGCCAGGAAGGGGCCCAGGTCGGCGGCGAGCTCGGGGCGGTCCAGGGCCAGCTCGATGCTGGCCCGCAGGTGGTCGAGCGGCGTCCCCACGTCGTAGCGGCCGCCGGTGAACACCCAGCCGTAGACCGGCTCGGTCTCGCCCAGCAAGGCCAGGGCGTCGGTGAGTTGGATCTCGCCGCCCTTGCCCGGCTCCACCTTGGCCAGGGCGCCGAAGATGCCGGGCGAGAGGATGTAGCGCCCGGTGACGGCCAGGTCCGAGGGCGCTTCCTCGGGCTCCGGCTTCTCGATGATCTCCTGGATCCGTACGAGAGGCCCCTCGACGGGCTCTACCCGAGGGCAGCCGTAGGCCGAGATGTCGGCCCGGGGCACCTCCTTGAGCGCCACCACCGACGCCCCGTGCTCGGCGTGGGCGGCCAGCATGCCCTTCAGCAACTTGGCGTCGTCAACCATGAGGTCGTCGGGCAGCAGCACGGCGAAGGGGGCATCGCCTACGTGGTCGGCGGCCATGGCCACGGCGTGGCCCAGGCCTCGCGGCGTGGCCTGGCGCACGGTGTGCACCCGGGCCAGCTCGGCCAAGGCCACCACCTGGGCGAGCGCCTCGGTCTTGCCCTTGCGCTCCAGCTCGGCTTCGAGCTCGGGCATGCGGTCGAAGTGGTCCTCGAGGGCGTGCTTGCCCCGGCTGGTGACGATCAGCACGTCGTCGAGCCCGGCGGCGGCCGCCTCCTCCACCACATACTGGATGGCGGGCCGGTCCAGGACCGACAGCATCTCCTTGGGCTGGGCCTTGGTGGCGGGCAGGAAGCGGGTGCCGAGGCCCGCAGCGGGGATGACGGCGGTCCGGACGCGTGCAGGCATCGTC
>JALZNY010000146.1 GCA_030857525.1 Actinomycetota bacterium | reverse complement strand
CGAAGCCGCCGACCTCGTCCCAGGCCTGGCGGCGGGCGAGGAAGTGGTTCCCGGCCACCCAGTCGACGTCGGCGGCGCCGGCGTGGTCCCAGTCGAGCATGCGGTAGCGCCGGCTGAAGGGGTTGTCGGGCCACACGAAGTGGAAGAAGGCGTGGCCGGCGGCGTCGGCCAGGGCCGGGAAGGTGCGGGCCGAGGGGTAGAGCACGCCGCCCGGCGTCTCCACCCTCGGCCCGACCACGGCCAGGCCGGGGTCGGCTTCGAGGGCGTCGACCAGGGCCTTGGTGGAGCCCGGCTCCACCACCACGTCGGGGTTCATGATGACCACGTAGGGAGTGGAGGTGCGGGCTACGCCCCGGTTGGCGGCGCTGCCGTAACCCAGGTTGCGAGGCAGGGCGATCACCTCGACGTCGGGTTCGGCCCGGCGCACGGCCTCGGCGGAGCCGTCGACCGAGGCGTTGTCGACCACCACGACCTGGTCCACCCCGTCGGCCCGCAGGCTGGTGATGCACTCGAGCACCAGGTCGCGCACGTTGTAGCTGACGATGACGGCGGCCACCGCGGCCGTCTCGAGGTCCGGGGTCACTGATCGAGGGCGGCCGCCAACCACGTCGACGTGCGGGCCAGGCCGTCGCGCAGCTCGACGGTGGGCTCCCAACCCAGCAGGCTCCGGGCCAGGGTGAGGTCGGGCCGGCGCTGGGCGGGGTCGTCCACGGGCAGGGGGTCGAACACCAGCGGCGACGACGACCCGGTCACCTCGAGAATGATCCCGGCCAGCTCGGCCACGGTGTGCTCCTCGGGGTTGCCGACGTTGACCGGCCCCACGTAGTCGGCGTCGAGCAGGGCCAGCAGGCCCCGGACCTCGTCCTCGACGTAGCAGAAGCTCCGGGACTGCTTGCCCTCGCCGTACACCGTCAGCGGTTCCCCCCGCAGGGCCTGGACCAAGAAGTTCGACACCACCCGCCCGTCACCCGGTCGTAACCGAGGGCCGTAGGTGTTGAAGATACGAGCGATCCTCACATCGATGCCATGGGCCCGGTGGTAGGCCATGGTCATGGCTTCGGCGAAGCGCTTGGCCTCGTCGTAGACGCCGCGGGGCCCCACCGGGTTGACGTGTCCCCAGTAGGTCTCGGGTTGCGGATGGACCTGGGGGTCGCCGTAGACCTCGCTGGTGGAGGCCAGCAGGTAGCGGGCCCCCTTGTCCTTGGCCAGGCCCAGGGTGTTGTGGGTGCCCAGGCTGCCCACCTTGAGGGTGGGGATGGGCAGCTCCAGGTAGTCGCGCGGAGAAGCGGGGCTGGCGAAGTGGAGCACGGCGTCGACGGTGCCGGGCACCCACACGTAGGTGCTCACGTCGTGGCGCACGAAGGTGAAGCCGTCGTGGCCGAAGAGATGCTCGACGTTGGCCAGCTTGCCGGTCGAGAGGTTGTCGATGGCCACCACCTCGTCGCCCCCGGCGAGCAGGCTGTCGCACAGGTGGGACCCGAGGAAGCCGGCGCCCCCGGTGACCACAACCCGCCGTCCGCTCATGTGCTCACCCTGCGCCCAGCCCGGTGTAGGCGAACCCGTGGCGGCGGACCGCGGCGGCCTCCAAGAGGTTGCGGGTGTCGACGATGCGGGGCTCGGCCATCACCCCGGCCAGCTTGGCGAAGTCGAGCCAACGCAGCTCGTCCCACTCGGTCAGCACCACGGCGACGTCGGCTCCCTCGCACACGGCGTAGGCATCGGCGCCCAGCTCGATGCCCTCGAGTCGGGGATCGGCCGCCGCCTTGGCCGGATCGACTGTCGGGTCGTAGGCCCGAACCCTCGCCCCCCGGCTCTGCAGGCGGTGGATCACCTCGATGGCGGGCGAGTTGCGCAGGTCGTCGGTACGGGCCTTGAAGGTGAGCCCCCACCCGGCCACGATGCGTCCCTCCAGCGTGGTGCCCACCATGCGCTCGACCTTGTCGGCCATGCGCTCGTACTGCTCGTCGTTGACAGCGATGACCCCTCGCAGGAGATTGAAGTCGTAACCTGCTTGCTCGGCTATGTGCACCATCGCTCTAGTATCTTTCGGGAAGCAACTTCCGCCCCACCCGGGCCCGGGCTTGAGGAACTCGAAACCGATGCGAGGGTCATGGCCCATGCCCAGCACCACCTCGCGCACGTCGGCGCCCACCGCTTCGCACACGTTGGCCAGGGCGTTCACGAAGCTGACCTTGGTGGCCAGAAAGGCGTTGGAGGCGTACTTGATCGTCTCGGCCGAGGCCGGGTCGGTGATGACCAGCGGCGCCCGCAGGGCCTCGAACAGCTCGGCCACCCGCATGGCCACGGCCTGGTCGGCGCTGCCGATGACGATGCGGTCGGGGTGCAGGCAGTCGTGCACGGCCGAGCCCTCGCGGAGAAACTCGGGGTTGGAGACGACGAACACGTCGTCGCGCCCGAGGGCCTCCTCGACCACCCGGGTCGAGCCCACGGGCACGGTCGACTTGTTGATGACGATGCACTCCGGCGCCAGCAGGGGGGCGATCTCGGCCGCGGCGGCGCGCACGTAGCGCAGGTCGGCTGAGCCGTCCTCGCCCTGGGGCGTGGGCACGCACAGGAACACGAACTCGGCCTCGGCTACGGCGTGGGCGGCCCCGAGCACGAACGAGAGCCGGCCGGCGGCCAGGCCCTCGGTGACCAGCTCCTCGAGGCCGGCCTCGAGGATGGGCAGCTCGCCCCGGTTGAGGCGGTCCACCTTGTCGGCCACGACGTCAGCGCAGATGACGCTGTGGCCGAGGTGGGCGAGATAGGAACCGGTGGTCAGCCCGACGTAGCCGGTACCGACGACCGCGATGGTGGCAGGCACCCGTTGAGAGTAGCGCCGAGGTCCGGTCCGCTCGAGTGCCACGCGGCGACAGTTAGCGGGTGTGCCAGAGTTTGCGTCGTGCTCAAGGGCCCTTCCTGAGCATCATGGCCTCGAAGGGAGTGAGCTCGATCCCCTCGGGACTCTGAATTGACCATTCGACGTCGAGGTTGTCGTTGCTCTCGAGCAGGCTGCGGATCTCCTGGCACCGCTCGTCGACCAGCTCGTGGAACTCAACGAGTTCGGGGCTCGCGTCGATGTCCGGGCACATCACCAAGATCCGTCCACCCGGGGGCAAGGCATCGACGAGCGGGGGGATGGCTTCGCTGGGGCGGCTGGCCCGCATCCGATCCAGGCTCTGGCGCCAGTCGGTGATGTAGTCGTCGGCGACCACACCGAAGGGACCGGCGTAGACGAGCCCCGACGGCAGGTAATATGACAAGAGGGGCACCTGCGTGAAGTCCGGGGATATGACCAGGTCGCCGGGTTGCAGGCTGAGGGCAGCCTCGTCGGCCACCGCCTTGGCATTGCTCTTCTGGTACGGATTCACCTTGACCCCGATCGGCGCCATGAGGAAGGCGGTGACGACGACGGCTGCCAGCCCCAGACCTCCGCCGCGAGCGAGGCCGAGGGCGAGCACCAAGAGGAGGAACGGTACGACGATGGCGAGGTAGCGATAAGCCCAGACCCCGGTAGCCCAGCCTCCCATCACGATCACCAGCGCCATGGTGACGAGGGTCACCACCGCCAGGGCAGTGCGACTCGTCGGCTTCTTGAGGATGGTGACGAGGGCGCCCGCTGCTCCCACTCCCAGGGCCACGACGACTTCGCGTTCACCCACCAGGCGAGCCAACTGCTCCCGCATGTCAGTCAGCGTGGCCCGGCGGGACCAGGGGTTGAGGTCCTGGCCGGCCTGGTAGAGAACCATCGGTAGCCAGGGGGCGTAGAGCAGGCCAATGGCGCCGAAGGCGAGGACGGCATCCATGAGCGTCCGTCGAAGATCAGGCCTGGTGATCGCGCAGGGGATCACGGCCAGCCCCGCGCCCAGCCCGAGGAAGAGGCCCCAGTTGTGGGTGTACATCAACAGGGTGAGCAGGAGGACAAAGGCCGGCAGGTAGCGCCGCCGGCCGAAGACGAAGGCATGAAGGAAGCTGGCGATGCTCAGCAAGCTCAAGAGGACTACGAGGGAGTACATCCGGGTCTCGTTGGCATAGGACGCCAGGAAGGGGTTAAGGGCGGCCAGGACGGCGCAGAACCACCCCGTCCTACGCCCGAACAAGCTCCAACCCGCCCACAACGCCGCTGGGATCACGGCCAGGGCGAAGAGCAGTGAAAGTAGGTGGGTGGCCGCCTCGGATGAGCCGAAGAGGGACATCCAGAGGTGAAGGAGGAAGTAGTAGAGCGGCGGCGCGCCGTCCTGGTGCAGGAGGTCAGGAATGGCGGTCAGGGGCTGCGACGAGATCCCCACCGCGATGCCCTCATCGATCCAGAACCAGACGTTGCGGCCTCGTCCCCACAAGAAGGCAAGCACTGCGGTGAGGCCGGCGAGCAGGCTGAGGTCGGTGGCCAAAGGCTTCTGGGACCGTACCTGTCGGGCCTGCGCCAACCAGATCTCTACCCTAGGTTCGCTCCCATCGCCTGAGGCCCTGTTCGCCCACAGCCGCCCCGCTGTCTCATCATCCGTCAAGAGGAAACCTTGGTCAGCAGTCGGGCTTCGACGGGGCCGTCTCCTTCGGTGGGGTATTGCAGCAGTGTCGAGACCTCCAGCGAAGGGTTCTCGAGAAGGGACTGCTGACCCTCCAAGCAGCGTCGGATCTCGAGTTGGACGTACTCCGTCAACCCCGCCAGATCGGCCTCGACCACGGGCGGGCAGGACACCAGTACGTGGCCACCAACAGGGATACGGTCAACTGACGCGCCCAGGATGAGTCCAGGCTGGCTGCCAGTGAGGCGAGCCACGGCG